>JBKPRG010000071.1:0-18694 GCA_046765815.1 Actinomycetota bacterium | reverse complement strand
GTCGGATCCGTCGCCACCAGCGACGAGGGGTTCGCGCTGCACCGGACGTACACCGCCGACGGCTCGATCGACGAGACGGTCGTCGTGCACGACGGCGACGCGTTCCTCGTCCCGCGCGGCTACCACGGGCCGACCGTCGCCGCACCCGGGTATCCCCTCTACTACCTGAACGTGATGGCGGGGCCGAACCCGGAGCGAACGATGGCGATCGTCGACGACCCGCCGTACGCGTGGGTTCGCGAGTCGTGGGACGGAATGGCGGCCGATCCTCGCTGCCCGATGACGACCGCGGACGGAGCCCGGTGAGACCGCGGATCGGGATCGGCGTCGTCGGTTTCGGCTGGATGGGGCAGGCTCACAGCCGCTCGTACCTGCGCATCCCGACGCTCTTTCCCGAGCGCGACGCGGACGCCGAGCTCGTCGCGTGCAGCGACACCGTCGACGCGGCGCGCGAAAAGGCGCAGTCGGCGTTCGGGTTCAGGGAGACGTTCGCCGACTGGCGCCGGGTCTGCGATCACCCCGACGTCGACGCGGTCGTCGTCACCGCGCCGAACATGCTCCACGTCGAGATCGTCGAAGCCGCATCCGCGGCGGGCAAGCACGTCTTTTGCGAGAAGCCGGTCGGCGGGACGCCGGAGCAGACGGTGCGCGCCGCGGTCGCGGCGCGTGCGGCGGGCGTGACGACCGGGGTCGGTTACAACTACCGCTTCGCGCCGCTCATACGTCACGCCCGGGATCTGATCGCGTCGGGACGCCTCGGCGAGATCACGGCGTATCGCGGCCGCTTCTTCTCCATGTACGGGAGCGACCCACTCGGCGTCCTGAGCTGGCGCTTCGAGCAGGACGAGGGCGGCTACGGCGCGTCGACCGATCTGCTCAGCCACGTGGTCGACCTGGCGCACATGCTCGTCGGCCCGATCGCGCGCGTCATCGGTACGCGCGCGACGACGATCCGCGAGCGGCCACTGCCTCTGCCGGGCGGCAGCCACTACGGCCGCGGCCTGCCCGGCGACCCGACGGGGCCTGTCACCAACGAGGACTACGCGGCGTTGCTGGCGGAGTTCGCGAGCGGCGCGACCGGCACGTTCGAGGCGGCGCGGTCGCTGGTCGGCCCCGAGAGCCAGATGGCGTTCGACGTGTACGGCACGAAGGGCGCGCTCTCGTGGAACCTCGAACGCCTGAACGAGCTGCGTGTCCACCTCACACCCGACGGCTACACGACCATCCTCGGCGGCGACCGCTTCCCCCACCACGGCAACTTCGTCCCCGGCGGCGGCAACACGATCGGCTTCGAGGACCTGATCGCGATCGAGGACTACGAGTTCCTCCAAGCGATCGCGCGAGGGGAGGCGTATGAGCCCGGCTTCGATGCCGCGCTCGAGTACGTCGCCGTGCAGTCGGCGCTCGTCCGCTCGTGGGACTCGGGTGCCTGGGAATCCGTGACGCCGGTGCTGGAGCCGGTCGCATGAAGACTGTCCGGCTGACGACCGCGCAAGCGATCGTGCGCTATCTCATCGCGCAGCGCACGATGATCGACGGCACCGAGGCGCCGCTCTTCCCCGGCGTCTTCGCGATCTTCGGCCACGGCAACGTGACCGGCCTCGGCTTCGCGCTCGACGAGGCGCGCAACGAGCTGCCGACGATCCGCGGGCAGAACGAGCAGGGCATGGCGCTTGCCGCGGTGGCGTACGCGAAGGCGATGCGGCGCCGGCAGATCATGGTCGCGACCTCGTCGATCGGTCCGGGCGCGACAAACATGGTCACTGCGGCCGGCGTGGCGATGGCCAATAGGCTGCCCGTGCTGCTGCTCTCGGGCGACACGTTCCAGAGCCGCATCCCCGATCCAGTTCTGCAGCAGGTCGAGCACTTCGGCTCACCGTCGACGACGGTGAACGACGCCTTCCGCGCCGTCACGCGCTACTGGGACCGCATCACGCACCCCGCCCAGGTCGCTCAGTCGCTGCCGCTCGCCGTCGAGACGATGCTCGATCCGGCCGACTGCGGGCCGGCGTTCCTCGGGCTGCCGCAGGACGTTCAGGCGCAGGCGTACGACTTTCCGGCGCAGCTGTTCGAGCCGCGGGTGCACGAGCCGCGGCGCGCACGGCCGGACGCGCGCGAGCTCGCCGCTGCTGCCGACGCTCTGCGCGGCGCGAAGCGCCCGCTCGTGATCGCCGGCGGCGGTGTGCACTACTCGCTCGCGGAGGACTCGCTGCGCGCCTTCGTCGTGACGCACGGCCTCCCGGTGGTGGAGACGGTGGCCGGCAAGTCGTCGCTCGCGGCCGACCACCCGTGCTACGTCGGCCCGATCGGCGTCACGGGCTGCGACCACGCGAACCGGCTGGCCGCGGAGGCGGACGTCGTTCTCTGTGTCGGCACGCGCCTGCAGGACTTCACGACAGGCTCCTGGACGGTGTTCGGCGACGCAACCCTGATCGGCCTCAACGCGGCACGCTTCGATGCGGCCAAGCACCGCGCGCTGCCGCTCGTCGGCGACGTGATGTCGGGACTCGAGGAGCTGGATGCGGCACTGGGTGGCTGGCGGGCCGACGCGGGCTGGATCGAGCAGGCCCACGGCGAGGCTGCGGCGTTCAAGCAGTTCGTCGCCGAGACGACAGCGCCTGACGACGGTCCGCCCACGTATGCGCACGTGATCGGCGCGGTCAACCGTCTGGCCGCCGCAGACGACTACGCGCTGACCGCGGCCGGCGGCTTCCCCGGCGAGCTGAACGTGAACTGGCTCGCGAAGGACGTCGCGACGTTCGACTGCGAGTACGGCTTCTCGTGCATGGGCTACGAGATCTCCGGCGCCTGGGGTGCGCGGCTGGCGCGACCCACCGGCGAGGTGATCGCGTTCGTCGGCGACGGTTCGTACCTGATGATGAACTCCGACCTGTACAGCTCGGTCATCACCGGGCAGAAGCTGATCGCCGTCGTCTGCGACAACGGCGGGTTTGCGGTGATCGACCGCCTCCAGACGAACATGGGCGGCAGGTCGTTCAACAACATGTTCGACAACACAGGGGTCGAGCGGGTCAAGGTCGACTGGGTTGCGCACGCGCAGGCGCTCGGTTGCCGTGCCGAGGCCGTCGACTCGATCGGCGGGCTCGAGGAGGCGTTCGCGCGCGCGCGCGACAACGACCGGACGACGGTGATCGCGATCGAGACGGCGCCCGACGAGTGGACGCCCGGCGGCGCGTTCTGGGAGGTCGGCGTCGCCGAGGTGTCGGATCGCGCCGAGATCGAGGCCGCGCACGGGCAACTGCTCGAGGAGAAGCGGCGGCAACGGGTCGGCTGGTGAGCGACGCGCCGTTGCGGATCGGCGTGCTCGGCACCGGGCGTATCGGCCGGATGCACGCGGAGCTCATTGCGCGCCGCGTCCCTGGGGCGACGCTCACCACGGTGTACGACCTCGACCCGGTGGCGGCGGCGACAGTCGCGGCCGGCCTCGGCGTGTCGCCCGCCCACGACGTTCACGAGTTGATCGAGTCGCCGGACGTCGACGCGATCGCGATCTGCACGAGCACCGAAACGCACGTCGAGTTGATCGAGGCCGCGGCCGCCGCGCGCAAGGCGATCTTCTGCGAGAAGCCGATCGCGCAGGACCTGGCACTGGTCGACCGCGCGCTGGCGGCCGTCGACGTCGCCGGCGTCCTGTTCATGGTCGGCTTCAACAGGCGCTTCGACCCCGCGCACCGTTCCGTCCACGACGCTGTCGCCTCCGGTGCGGTCGGCGACGTGCACGTCCTGCGGATCACGAGCCGCGACCCCGAGCCGCCGACGGCGGCATACGTTCGCGTATCCGGAGGGATCTTCCGCGACATGACGATTCACGACTTCGACATGGCGCGCTACGTGACGGGCAGCGACGTCTTGGAGGTCACTGCCCGCGGCGCAGTCCGCATCGATCCGATGTTCGCGGACGCGGGCGACGTCGACACCGCGGTGGTGGTCATGACGCACGAGAACGGCGCGCTGACGGTGATCGACAACAGCCGCCGGGCGGTCTACGGCTTCGACCAGCGCGTGGAGGCATTCGGGTCGGCGGGCGTCGCCGCGTCCGAGAACGCGCCCGCGCACACCGGGGTCGTGCGAAGGGCCATCGGCGCCAGCGGTGCCCCGCTGGCGTATTTCTTCCTCGAGCGCTACCTGCAGAGCTACATCGACGAGTGGAAGGCCTTCATCGCCGCGGCGCGGGGCGGCGGCGCTTCGCCGGTGCCGGGAGCGGACGGACGCGCGGCGCTCGTCGCCGCGCTCGCGGCCGACCGCTCGCTGCACGAGCAGCGTGCGGTTGCTGTTGCCGAGGTCGCCTGATGCGCGTGTTGATCACGGGCGGCGCCGGCTTCGTCGGCTCGAACGTCGTCGCCGTCGCCGCCGATCACGGCCACGAGGTCGCGGCGACCGCACGCACGTCGCCGCCTCTCCCCGACCCGCGTGCCCGGTACGTCAGCGTCGACCTGCTCGATGACCCGGCGGTGCGTGCAGCAGTGGCCGACGCGCGGCCAGATGTGATCGTGCACACGGCGATCTGGAACGACTTCGCCGGCATCTACGCCGACCGCCGCCGCGGCTGGGACTCCTACGTCGGCGTCACGAGGTCGCTGGCGGATGCCGCGAACGCCGTCGGTGCGGTGCTGGCCACCGTATCGAGCGACTGGGTCTTCGACGGCACCCAGTCGATGGCGGACGAGTCGACGCCGCCGAACCCTCTCAACTACTACGGAGTGCTGAAGGCGGCGAGCGAGCTGGTGACGATCGAGCGCGCGCGCGAGCCGGTCGTGGTCAGGGTCTCGGGCGTCGTGGGCGTCCATCGGGCCGGCGCGTCCACGCCGCGACGGCAGGACGCGGGCTTTGGCTACTTCGTCGATGCGGTCGTCGCCGCACTCGAGGCCGGCGAGCCGTTCACGGTGTGGGAGGACGAGCGGATCAACAGCATCGCGACGCCGACGCTGGCGACGCTCGCGGCTGAGTGGATGCTCGAACTGGCCGAGAACGGCTCGCGCGGGATCTTCCACTGCGGCACGGCCGACGCGGTCACGCGACTCGATCTCGCGCGCCGCGCCGCGGAGGCGTTCGACCTCGATCCGTCCCTCGCGGGGCCTGGCCCACCGGTCGAGGCCGAACTCCCATCCGGGCGCGTGCCGTACGACACGAGCATGAGCTCGCAGGCGACCGCGCAAGCAGTCGGTCAGGCGCCGCCAACGGTCGCCGAATTGCTCGCGCGCTTCCGGCGTGAGCGCGGCGACGCGTAACGCCACCCGAAAGGTCTCAGGCCGCGTCGGCGGCCGCGCGCACCGCGGCCTCGTACACTGGGTTGCGCGACAAACTGTCCAACTCCTCGGAGAGAACGTCGCTCGGGTTCGGCGGCGCGCCCGGTGGGAACGGGGCATGCTCCCCGTCGACGTCGATGCCCTCGAGCTTCTCGTGCTCGTCGATCTCGACCGTCACCTCGTGGCCGAGGCGCGAGTGGAGCCAGCCACCGAGCAGGTACGCCTGGGCACGCGTGCCGTGCACCCGTAGTTGACGCACGCCCGCGATGTCGGGCCAGAGCGATGCGAGCAGCGAGCGCCAGCGTTCCGTCCGCGCCCACGCGATGTCGGAGACGGCGGTGCGGTCGAAGTACTCCGCGAGCGTGCCGTAGGCCCCCGGCAAGTCGGGCCACTCGGTCGAATCGACGACCAGCCTGTCGACGATGCCGATCAGCTGCTCGAACGGCTCGCTCCCGAACGGCGGCTGTCCGCGCCAGCGGCAGAAGACCGGCAGGTCGGAGATCAAGAGCGGCAGGACGATCGATGCAGGCGCCTCGACGCGATTGCCACGCAGCGTCAGCTCGATCACCTCGCCGCAGATGGCGCGGTCGCCTACGGGGAAGCAGCGAATCGCGACCTCCGCATCGAGCCCGTCCGACTCGTCGGGGCGCGGTAGAAGGAGCAAGGTTCGCGACGGGTGTCGCTCCGCCATTCCCGCCAGCGTGTTCTCCGCCGCGTCCCGCCACTCGGGCGGGACCCACGCGATGTGCGTCATGACCGACGTGCGGAGATTCGGCTGCGCGCCCTCGCGCACGCTCTCCTCACGCAGCCGCGCGAGCTCGCGCTCGATCTCGGCGATCGACGTGTCGTCGCCGGTCCACGTGTCCTGGATGCTCGGGGTCAGTGGCGGCGCCATGAGCGACCGTCGCGGTGGAGGAGCTCATCGGCCGCGGACGGGCCCCACGTGCCGGCGGCGTAGTTCGGGAAGTTCGGGCGATCGCGTTGCCAGAACGCGACGATCGCGTCGACGAGCGCCCACTGCTCCTCGATCTCGTCCGACCGGGTGAACAGCGTCGCGTCGCCGAGCATCGCGTCCAGGATCAGGCGCTCGTAGGCGTCGGGCAGCCCCTCGCGGAAGGCGCCGCCGTAGAGGAAGTCCATGTGCACGGTGCGGATCGTCATCCCCTGGCCCGGCACCTTCGCGCCGATCGCCAGCGACACGCCTTCGTTCGGCTGCACGTGGATCAGCAGGACGTTCGGGCGCAGGCCGTCGGCGGCGCCGTCCTCGAACGGGGGGTGCGGGGCGCGCTTGAACTGGATCGCGATCGTCGTCTCGCGACGCGCGAGCCGCTTGCCCATCCGCACGTAGAACGGCGTGTCGGCCCAACGCCAGTTGTCGACGAAGAGCTTGGCGGCGACGAACGTCTCCGTCATCGAGCCGGGCGCGACGCCCTCCTCCTCGCGATACCCGTCGACCTCCTGGCCCTCGACGAACCCCGGGCCGTACTGACCGCGTACGACGTGCTTCGGGCCCGGCGTGTGCATCGACTTCAGCACCTTGACCTTCTCGTTGCGGACCGAGTCGGCGGTGAAGTCGATCGGCGGCTCCATCGCCGTGATCGCGACGAGCTGCAGCAGGTGGTTCTGGAAGATGTCGCGGATCGCGCCCGCCTGCTCGTAGTAGCCGGCGCGACCTTCGATGCCGATCGACTCGGCGACGGTGATCTGCACGTGGTCGATGAACTGACGGTTCCAGATCGGCTCGAAGATGCCGTTCGCGAACCGCAGCGCCAGCATGTTCTGCACCGTCTCCTTGCCGAGGTAGTGGTCGATGCGGAAGACCTCGCTCTCGGCGTAGTGCTCCGTGATCTGCGCGTTCAGCTGCTGGGCGGACGCGAGGTCGTGCCCGAACGGCTTCTCGATGATCAGCCGGATCCAGCCCTCGGCCGAGCGGCGCTGCGCGATCTCGCCGACGAGTGTCCCGATCGCGCTCGGCGGCACGGCGAAGTAGTAGACGCGGTTGCCGAGCGTGCCGCGCTCCTTGTCGAGCGCGGTCAGCGTGTCGCGCAGCTCGTCCTCGCCCTTCTCGTCGGCGAAGTCGAGCGTCACGTAGTTCAGCCCCTCGGCGAGTCGGTCCCAGGCCTCGTCCTGGAACGGGTCGCGCGCGTGCTCCTGCACCGCCTGCTTCATCCGCTCGCGGAAGTCGTCGTCGGACTCCTCGGTGCGCGCGGCGCCGACGATCGCGAAGTTGTCGGGCAGGAGCCGGCGGTAGGACAGCGAGTACAGCGCCGGCATCAGCTTCTTCGATGTCAGGTCGCCCGAGGCCCCGAAGATGACGAGGATGCACGGATCAGGCCGGCGGCGCACGCGCAGGCCTTCTAGCAGCGGGTTGGGCTCAACCGCTGTGGTCGCCATCACGCCTGCTTGGCCGCCTGCACCGCATGGCCGCCGAACTCGTTCCGGAGTGCCGCGTTCACCTTCGCCGCGAACGACTCGTCCTGGCGCGAGGCGAAGCGGGCGAACAGCGCAGCCGTGATCACCGGCACGGGTACATCTTCCGCCATCGCCTCGTGGATCGTCCAGCGGCCTTCACCGGAGTCCTCGACGTAGCCGCGGATCGCCTCGAGTTGTCCGCCTTCCTTCTCGAAGGCCGCGTAAAGCAGCTCGAGCAGCCACGAGCGGACGACGGAGCCGTAGCGCCAGATGCCGGCGATCTCGTGCAGGTCGAGGTCGAACTCCGACGCCTTCATCACCTCGAAGCCCTCGGCGTACGCCTGCATCAGCCCGTACTCGATCCCGTTGTGGACCATCTTCACGAAGTGGCCCGCACCCGACGAGCCGACGTGCGCGTAGCCATCGTCCGGCGCGAGGTCGAGGAAGACCGGCTCGACCTGCGCAACCGCGTCGTCGTCGCCGCCGACCATCAGGCAGTAGCCGTTCGCGTAACCCCAGATGCCGCCCGAGACGCCGGCATCGACGAACTTGATTCCCTTCTCGTTCGCCTCCGCGTGCCGCCGTTGCGAGTCGTGGAAGTTCGAGTTGCCGCCGTCGACGATCACGTCGCCGGGCGCGGCGAGCGCGAGCAGCGTCTGGAACGTGTCCTCGGTGACCTTGCCGGCGGGAACCATCATCCAGAACGAGCGCGGTGCCTCGAGCTGGTCGCGCAGCTCCTCGAGCGTGTCGGCCGTCGACTCGACGCCCGGGTCGTACGTCTTCATGTCGTGCCCGCGCTCCTCGAGGCGCTTCGTCATGTTCCCGCCCATCCGGCCGAGGCCGATCATCCCCAGTTGCATTTGGCTAAGCCTCCTCGAGGTGGATGCGCGCGACGCGGCGGCCGCGCTCCTGCAGCGACGCGAAGTCGCCCGCCGCCTGCGCGCGGATCAGCTTCGCGAAGCCGAACGGCTGATTCGGGATCGGCAGCTCGTCGCCGGTCTCGTCGACGACCTGCAGGAAGAGCCCCGTCGGCGGACCGCCCTTGTGCAGCTGGCCCGTCGAATGCAAATAGCGGGGACCGAAGCCGTGCGTGACGACGCAGCCCGTTGCCTTCCGAGCTTGCTGCACGAGCGCGTCCAGCTTGGCCACGGCCTCCTGCGTCGGGTTCACGAACGCCTGGATGCAGACGTAGTCGCCCGGCTGTGCTTGCGCGAACAGCTCGTCGGCCGAGCCGACGGGCGAGACGTCCGGCTCCGAGCCGGACGCGAGCACCGCCTTCGTCTTGTCCTTCGCCGACTGCACGTCCGGCTGGTCGAACGGATTGATGCCGAGGATCGAGCCGGCGACCGCGGTCGCGAACTCCCAGCGGAAGAACTCCTGCCCGAGCTCGTACGGGCCCGAGACGCGGATCTCCTGCGCCTGCCGATCGGGGCCGTCGGCCGATTCCTCGGGAGCCGGGATGAGGCCCTTTCCCTGCTTGCCCGTCGACTCGGCGAGTAGCTGCTCGACCCAGAGGCCGAAGCCGCCCGGGTTCGGCGCGACGCAGATCTTGTCGTGGCCGTCCCGCCAGCCCTCGCCGAGCGACTGGCCGAGCTCGAGCCCCGGGTTGCCGTCGGCGAGGCGACACGCCTCCGCCATCTCGATCGCGCGATCGAGCAGCCGCTCGAGGTCGAGCCCCATGAGCGTCGCGGGAACCATCCCGAACGGTGACAGCGCCGAGTACCGGCCGCCGATCGTCGGCTCGCCTGAGAAGGTCGCCGCAAAAGCCCGTTCCGCGGCAACCTTCTCCAGAGCAGACCCTGGATCCGTGATCGCGACCCATTGCTCGCCACGCGGCGCCTTCTCCCAGAAGTAGTCGGTGTGCGAGCGTGTCTCGAGCGTCGAGCCCGACTTCGATGCGGAGATGAACAGCGTGCGCGACAGGTCGAGCTGCGACTCGACGGCGCGGATCGCCTTCGGGTGCGTCGTGTCGAGGACGTGGAACGACTCGGCGCCGAACGTCCGCTTGATCACCTCCGGCGCGAGCGACGAACCGCCCATCCCGAACAGGACGACGGCGTCGACTCGACCGAAAACCGGCTCGGCGAACTGCAGAAGGAGGTCGACGTCCTCACGGACGCGCCATGGCTCGTCGAGCCAGCCGAGCCACTGCCCCTCGTCCCCGCTGGTCCAGACGGACGGATCGCGAGCCCAGATCCGCTCGACCAGATCGGCGCCCGAACTCACGCTGCCGCCAGGGCGCCCCGCTTCGCGCGGATGCTCTCGACGATTTCGTCGAACGAGTCGGCGAACTTCTGCACGCCCTCCGCCTCGAGCGTGTCCGTCACGTCGTCGTAGTCGACCCCGACCTCGGCCAGCTGCTCGAGCAGCCGCTTCGCATCGTCGATTCCCTCGAGCACCGTGCTCCCGCGCAGCTCACCGTGATCCTGGAACGCCTCGATCGTCTCGAGCGGCATCGTGTTCACCGTCTCGGGACCGATCAGCTCCTCGACGTACATCACGTCGCGGTAGGCCGGGTTCTTCGTCGAGGTCGACGCCCACAGGCAGCGCTGCTTGGTCGCGCCCTTGGACTCGAGGAACTCCCAGCGCGGCCCGGAGAAGACGTCGAGGTAGTGCTGGTACGCGAGCTTGGCGTTCGCGATCGCAAGCTTGCCCTGCAGCTCCTTGTTGCCGATCGCCTCGAGCTGCTTGTCCGCCTCCGTGTCGACGCGGGAAACGAAGAACGACGCGACCGAGGCGACCTTCGAAGGGTCGCCGCCGCCGGCGATGAGCCGCTCGAGGCCGCGGATGTACGCCTCGACGACGGCCTTGTAGCGCTCGAGCGAGAAGATCAGCGTGATGTTGATCGGCGTCTCGTGCGCGATCGAGTCCTCGATCGCAGGCAGCCCGGGCGCCGTCGCCGGGATCTTCACGTAGAGGTTCGGCCGGTCGACCTCCTTCGAGATCCACTGTGCCTGGTCGAACGTCGCCTCCGTGTCGTACGCCAGCGACGGCAGAACTTCCATCGACACGTAACCGTCGACGCCGTTCGAGGCGTCGTACGCCGGCTTCAGGACGTCGCACGCGTCGCGGATGTCCTGGAGCGCCAGCGAAAAGAAGATCTCCGTCGGGTCGACTGTCGACTCGAGCAGCTTCTTCATGTCCTTGTCGTAGGCGTTCCCGCTGGAGAGCGCCTTCTGGAAGATCGTCGGGTTGGACGTAACGCCGACGACGGCGTCCTCGTCCATCATCCGCTTCAGCTCGCCCGTGTGGACGAGATCGCGCGAGAGTGTGTCGAACCAGACCGACACGCCGCGCTCCGAGAGCTCATGCAGCCGTGACTTGGCCACTCTTCATCACCCTTTCCATGTCGGCGACCTTCTGCAGGCGCGCGACGTAGCGCTCGCCGCCGTTGAAGGTCGCGCCGAGAAATGCATCTACGAGCTCGCGAGCCAGCGACGGGCCGACGACCTCGGAGCCGAGGCAGAGAACGTTCATGTCGTCGTGCTCCACGCCCTGGTGCGCGCTATAGCTGTCGTGGCAGATCGCCGCGCGGATGCCGGTCATCTTGCAGGCCGCGACCGCGGCGCCGACACCCGAGCCGCAGACGAGCACGGCGCGCTCGGCCTCGCCGCGCTGGATCGCCTCGCCGACTTCGCGCGCCTTGTCGGGGTAGTCGATGCGCACCGCGTCCGTGTCGGTGCCGAAGTCGAGTACGTCGTGTGCCGCCAGCACCTCCAGCACGGCTTCCCTGAGGTGGACGCCCCGATGATCGAAGGCGACCGCGATGCGCATTAGAGAACCTCGACTCTCGCGATCTTGCCCTCGTCGAACGTGAAGCGGATCGGCAGCACGCGGCCGTCCGCGCGGACGCGCGCGATCGCGTGACCGTCGTGGCGCTCCTCGATGCCCTCGATCTCGACCGCCGGCAGGTCGCCGTCGAGGGCGAATCCCGGCGAGACGATCGAGAAGAACTGCTTGATGCACTCCGCCTGGCGCGCCATCACGCCACCCGCTGCAGCAGCGCCGTCGCCCGCGCAACGACGTTGTCGAGGTTGAAGCCGAACTGCTCGAGCACCGTGTTCCCCGGCGCGGACGCGCCGAAGTGCTCGAGCGAGATCGAGTCGCCGTGGTCGCCGACCCACCGCTCCCAGCCGAGAGAAACGCCCGGCTCCACCGACAACCGCGCCCTCACCTCGGGCGGCAGCACCTCCTCGCGGTACTCGTGCGGCTGCTGCTCGAACAGCTCCCAGCACGGCATCGAGACGACCCGCACAGCGGTGCCCTCGTCGGCGATCCGCCGCCCGGCCCGGAGCGTCAGCCCGACCTCCGCGCCCGTCGCGATCAGGATCAGGTCCGGCGAGGAAGACGACTCCCAGAGCGTGTAGGCGCCGCGCTCGACACCGGACGCGGGCGCGAGCTCGCTGCGGTCGAGCGTCGGCACCTTCTGCCGCGAGAGCGAGAGCGCGACCGGCCCGTCGGAGCGCTCCAGCGCCACCTTCCACGCAAAGGCCGTCTCGTTCGCGTCACCGGGCCGCACGAACCAGAGGTTCGGGATCGCACGTAGCGCCGCGTACGTCTCGACGGGCTGGTGCGTCGGCCCGTCCTCGCCGAGCCCGACCGAGTCGTGCGTCCAGACCCAGACGACCGGCAGCTCCATCAGCGCCGACAGCCGCACGGCCGGGCGCATGTAGTCGCTGAAGATGAGGAAGGTCGAGCCGTACGGCTTCACGCAGCCGCCGTGGGCGGCGATGCCGTTGACGATCGAGCCCATCGCGTGCTCGCGAATGCCGAAGGCGATGTTGCGGCCCCTCCACATGGCCGAGAAGACGCCCGAGCCGACGAACTCCGTGTACGTCGACTCGACGAGGTCGGCGGCACCGCCGATCATCGTCGGCACCGCGTGCTTGAACGCTTGCATGATGGTCTTGCCCGCTGCACGCGTCGCGAGCTCGTCGCCGGCCTCGAACTCGGGCAGCGTCCATGGGCCGATGCGGCCCGACCAGGCCGCGTCCCACTCCTCGCGCGCGTCCGGGAAGGCCTGCGACCAGTTCGAGAACCGCTGCTCCCACTCCGTCTCGAGCGCGCTGCCTCGTTCGACGCCGTTCATGTGCGCGTACACCTCGTCGGGCACGTAGAAGTGCTTGTCGGGATCCCAACCGAGCTCGCGCTTCGCCGCCGCCACCTCGTCGGGGCCGAGCGGGCTGCCGTGCGCCTTAGCCGTGTCGACGGCGTGTGGCGCCCCGTAGGCGATGTGCGAGCGGACGACAATCATCGACGGGCGCTCGTTCTCGGCCTGCGCGTTGGCGATCGCCTCGCGCAGGGCCGTGAGGTCGTTCGCGTCGGCGACGTGCTGCACGTGCCAGCCCTGCGCCTCGAACCGCGCACCGCGGTCCTCGGTGAAGGAGATCGCGGTCGTGCCGTCGATCGTGATGTGGTTGTCGTCGTAGAAGTAGATGAGGTTACCGAGCTTGTTCGTGCCCGCCAGCGAGCCCGACTCGTACGACACGCCCTCCATCAGGTCGCCGTCGGAGCAGATGGCGTAGACGCGGTGGTCGACGATCTCGTGGTGCGGCCGGTTGAAGGTGCCGGCGAGGAAGCGCTCGGCGAACGCCATCCCGACGCCGTTCGCAAAGCCCTGGCCGAGCGGCCCCGTCGTCACCTCGATGCCCTCCGTGTGGCGGAACTCCGGGTGTCCGGGCGTCGCCGACTGCCACTGGCGGAACCGCTTCAGCTCCTCGAGCGAGAGGTTGTACCCGGTCAGGTGGAGCGCGGAGTACTGGAGGATGCAGGCGTGCCCGGCGCTGAGGATGAAGCGGTCACGATTGGCCCAGTGTGGGTTCGCCGGGTTGTGCCGCAACACCTCGGTGTAGAGCAGGTAGGCGACCGGCGCGAGCGCCATCGCCGTGCCCGGGTGTCCGGCGTTCGCCTGCTGCACGGCGTCCATCGACAGCGTGCGGATGGTGTTGATCGAGAGCTGTTCGAGCTCGGCGTCGGCCACGCGTCCTCCTCGCAGAAATGGTTCTCCTGCGAGCGTAACGACTACAGGACCGACGCCGCGCCGGCTCGGATCTCGTCCTTGAGCGCCGCCTCGGTCTCGTCGTCCTGGCCCATGACGACCGCGGCGAGGAGCGCGTCGCCGCGCAGGAACCGGAAGATCGCGTCCTGCTCGCCGAAGTCGCCCTCGAGCACGGTCCGGTCATGGCCCTGCGCGTCGCCGAGGAGACGGAAGCTCCGCCCGAACTCCTCCGAGAAGAAGGCAGAGACGATGTCGTAGCGCTCGTCGGCGCCGGCGAGGATGCGGCCGAGCGTCGTGCCGTGGTAGGAGGCATTCGACCAGTGCTCGATGCGGCGGAAGCGGTGGAACACGGGGTCGAAGAACTCCGCCACGTCGCCGATCGCGTAGACGCCGGGGCGCTCGGTGGCGAAGTGCTCGTCGACGACGATCCCGCTCCGCACCTCGAGGCCGGCGGTGAGGGCGATCTCGACATTGGGCACGACGCCGATCCCCGCCACCCTGATCTCGCCGCCCTCCGGGGTCTCGGTCGCGCCCAGACGGAGGTCGACGCCGCGCTCGCGGTAGACCTCGTGCAGCGCCTCCGACATCGGCGGCGCCTGCAGGGCCGCGAACACCATCGGGTCGCGCACGACATGCGTCACCTTCACGCCGAGCTGCGTCAGCGACGCCGTGATCTCGCAGCCGATGAAGCCGCCGCCGACCACGACTGCGGTCTCCGCCTCGCGCGCGCGCTCGCGCAGCGCGAGCGAGTCGTCGAGCGTGCGGAACGATGACATGCCAGGCAGGTCACGCGGGCGCGCGCCTGTCGCGATCACGATCGTGTCGGCGCGAACGTCGTCCAGCGAATCGACCGTCTCGCCGAGCCGGAGGTCGACGTTCTGCTCCTCGTACCACTCGAGCGGATGGACGAGCGCGTCGGGCGGCTCCGCCTCGCCGCGCAGCAGCCGCTTGGTGAGGGGCGGTCTGTGGTACGGGCCGTGGGGATCCTTGGCCCAGATCGTGATCGGCTCGTCGCCGCCCGCCTCGCGGTACCCCTCGACCAGCTTCGCGGCCGCGAGGCCGCCGCCGACTATCCCGATCATCGCGCCCTCTTATACCGTGGTCGCGCCATGGCGGTTCTTATTGCCTCGACGCTGAGAAAGGAACTTTCCGGCGATGTTCTCTTCGACGGCGTGTCGTTCAAGGTCGAGCGCTCGGACCGGCTCGCCCTGGCCGGGCCGAACGGCGCCGGCAAGACGACGCTGCTGCGCGCGCTCGCCGGCGAGATCACGCTCGAGGGCGGGGAGCTCGCGTTCGAGAAGGGGACGCGGCTCGCTCTGCACGACCAGCGGCCGCCTTCGGAGAGCGACCGGCCGCTGCGCGACTACGTCCTCTCCGGCACGGCCGACCTCGCGGCCCTCGAGGAGGAGCTGCACCGGCTGGAGCAGGTGATGGCCGCCGGCGAACACGCTCCCGCGACGATGAACCGCTACGCGGCCGCGCAGGCCAGGCTCGAGCACGCCGGCGGCTATGACTGGCGCGACCGAGCCGCGTCGGTGGTGCGCGGCCTCGGCTTCACGAACGCCGACCTCGACCGGCCGCTGCGGACGTTCTCCGGCGGAGAGCTGACCCGCGCGTCGCTGGCGCGCGCACTCGCAGCGCAGCCCGACCTGCTGCTCCTCGACGAGCCGACGAACCACCTCGACATCGAGTCGCTGGAATGGCTCGAAGGGATGCTGAAGACGATCGACGCGGCAGTGATCCTGGTCGCGCACGACCGCTGGTTCCTGGAGGCCGTCACGACCGCCGTCCTCGAGCTCGAGAACGGGCGCTCCACCTACTTCCCCGGTGCCTGGCACGTCTGGCGGCGCGAGCAGGCGGCGCGCGACGTCCACCAGGCGAAGACCGCACAGCGGCAGACCGAACAGCTCGCGCGGCTCGAGCGGTTCGTCGACCGCTTCCGTTACAAGGCGTCGAAGGCGCGCCAGGCGCAGTCGAAGCTGAAGCAGATCAAGCGCCTCGAAGGGGTGCGCGTGCACGCGCCCGATCATCGCCGGCGCGTCATGGGCTTCGAGTTCCTGAAGCCGGCTCGCTCGGGGCGGGACGTGGCAGTAGTCGAGGAGCTCGCGCTGCGCGCGGGCGAGAAAGAGCTGATGGAGAGCGTCTCGTTCGCGCTCGAGCGCGGCGAGCATGTCGCGCTCGTCGGCCCGAACGGATCGGGCAAGACCACGCTGCTCGAGACGCTGCTCGGCCTGCGCGAGCCCGCCGCCGGTCGGCTGCGCCTCGGGCACGGCGTGCAGGCCGCGTACTTCTCGCAACACGAGGCCGAGCTGGACGAGCGCGGCTCGGTACTCGACGCGGCGATGGGCGGCACCGGGCTCAAGCGCCCCGAGGCGCAGTCGCTGCTCGGACGGTTTCTCTTCTCTGGCTGGGACGAGCACGAGAAGCCGGTCGTTGCGCTCTCGGGCGGTGAGCGACGCCGGCTCGCGCTGGCAATCGTTGTCGCGTCCGGCGCCAACTTCCTGGTCCTCGACGAGCCGACGAACCACCTCGACCTCGAGTCGCGCGAGTCACTCGAGGCTGCGCTCGAGGCGTTCCCGGGCACTGTCCTGCTCGTCTCGCACGACCGAGCCGTGCTCGACGCCGTCGCGAGCCGGCTGCTCGCGGTCGAGGACGGGCGAATCGCGTCCTACGCCGGCGGCTGGGCCGAGTACGTGCGGGCGCAGGAGCGCGAGGAGCCCGTTCAGCCGGCGCCGCCGCCAAAGCCGAAGGCCGAGAAGCCGAAGCGGCCGCCGAAGCCGAAGCCGACGCCGCTGGAGCTGGTCGAGGCCGAGGTCGCACGGGCGGAGGAACGGGTCGCCGACCTGGAGCGGCGGCTGGCGGAGGACTGGGGCGACGGCGATCTTGTTGCCGCGCACCGCGCGGCGCGCGACGACCTGGCCGCGCTGATCAGCCGTTGGGAAGCGCTGTTCGAAGCGACCGGATCGACGCTTCGCTGATTGGGTCGAGGACGAGGATGACCTCGTCCGTTGCCTTCGCCAGCGTCGTCAGCGCTTCCGGCAGGTCGTCGTCGGGAATGGGAGGGGAGTCGCGCGCCGTCGGTCGCTCGCCGGCGCCCTCTCCGATCCGTACGTAGAGGCACGCGCTCCGCTTGACATCGTGCGGATCGCGTCCGGCGCTTACGCAGGCCGCGTCGATGCGCGCGTTCAGCTCGGCGAAGCGCTCGGGCACGTTGTCGAAGCGGTCGTACCACGTGTTCCACCAGTCGACGTGCGGGAGCGTCGCCGCGAGCAGGCGCGGGCCGTCGCCGCCCACCATCAGCGGCGCCGTTCGCGCCGGCGGCGGCAGCAGGACGGCATCGTCCAGCTGGTTGAAGCGGCCGGCGAACGTGACATGCTCGCCGGCGAGCAAGCGGCGGATGATCTCGAACGCCTCCTCGAAGCGCGACACGCGGCGGTCGAACGGCAGCCCGAAAGCGCGGAACTCAACCTCGTTCCAGCCGGCGCCGAGGCCCACGCGCAGCCGGCCGCCGCTCAGCTCGTCGACGGCCGCAGCGGTGCGCGCGAGCAGCGCCGGCTGGTGAAAGGCGGTGCACGCAACGAGCGGCCCGAGCTCGACCCGCGACGTGACCGCGGCCAGGCCGGCGAGGGTCGTCCAGCAGTCCCACGGTCCGCGCTCCTCACGCCCGTCGCCGCGGTAGAGGAGGTGATCGCCGAGCCAAATGCTGTCGAAGCCGGTCTCCTCGGCGGCGCGCGCCATCGCGGCGAGCTCCGGCCAACGCACCTCGCGCTCGACCTCGGGCAGCTGAACGCCGATCTTCATAGGGCCCAGAACGCCTCGAACGCGGGCGGGTCGCTCGGGATCGCGACGATCTCGCGCCAGATGCCGTCGCGATGCGTGATCAGCAAGACCTGGTCGATGTCGAGCGTGCGGCCGAGCCGGGCGCCGGTCGCGCGGTAGACGGCGACGGCGTGCTCGTCGTCGGCGAGCGCCCAGCGCAGCTCGCTCAGGTACGTCCCGTCCGTGAGGCGGCGCGTCTCGCGGAACAGCTCGAAGATGCGGTCGCGGCCGTCGTACCGCTGCGCGACCGGCACCGTGCCGTTGACGATCCAGACCGCATCCTCGGCAATCACCTCGAACAGGGCACGCGTGTCGCCGCCGCGAAACGCGTCGAAGACGCGATCGATGTTGCGGATCGCCTCAGCGTTCAAGCGGCGCCATCGTCAGGCCGTAACCGTCGAGCTGGGAGTGGTAGAGCTCCGCGAGCTCGCGGTGGCCTGACCACACGATCGCCTGTCCTGAGTTGTGGATGCGATTCGCGAGCGCCATGCCGCGGTTGTAGTCCACGCCGGGAACCGTCTGCGCGAGCGCGAACGCAACACCCTCGAACGTGTTGTGGTTGTCGTTGAGGACGATCACGCGCCAGGCATCGCCGATACCGGAGCCGGTGCCGCGGCGTGTGCGTTCCTTGGGCGGCGTCAGCGTCGACGTCATGACGGATCGAGCGTATCGATGACAGCCTCCGCGATCACGCGTAGCGGCCGACCGGAGACCTGGCTCGCCTTGCGCAGCCGTGCGAACGCGTCGCCTTCGGAGAGGCCCTCCTTCTCCATCAGTAGGCCCTTCGCGCGCTCGATCGCCTTGCGCGCGGCGAGCGCATCGGCGAGCGACTCGGCCTCGTCGCGCACGGCGGCGAGCTCCTCGTGACGAGCTTGGGCGGTGGCGATCGCGGGCATGAGGTCTTGCTCCCGGAACGGCTTGACGAGATAACCGAAGACGCCGGCCTCGACGGCGCGCGCGACGAGCTCTTCCTGCCCGTACGCGGTGAGCATCACGATCGGAATCGGGCGCTCGGCGAGAATGCGCTTCGCGGCTTCGATGCCGTCGAGCCTGGGCATGCGTACGTCGAGGACGGCGAGCTCCGGCTGGTGCTCGCCGGCCAGCGCGACCGCCTCCTCGCCGTCTCGCGCCTCGGCAACGACCTCGTGGCCGGCGCGCTCGAGCAGGTCGCGCAGGTCGAGGCGGATGATGGTCTCGT
>JBKPRG010000070.1:0-9048 GCA_046765815.1 Actinomycetota bacterium | reverse complement strand
TCGAGATGGAGGCGCTCACGGCTGCCTCGGTCGCCGCGCTCACCGTCTACGACATGGCGAAGGCGATCGACAAGGGCATGTCCTTCTCGGTCGAGCTGCTGGAGAAGGTCAAGGAGTGAGGGCAGCGGTGCTCACCGTCTCCGACCGCGTCTCGCGCGGCGAGGCCGAGGATGTGAGCGGCGACCTGCTCGCGGAGCTGCTCGGCGGCGACGGGCACGAGGTCGAGCGGGCTGTCGTTCCCGACGAGGCGGACGTGATTGCGGCGGCGATCGAGGAGCTCGCGAGCTCGGCATCGCTCGTGCTGACGACCGGCGGGACGGGGCTCGCGGCGCGGGACGTGACGCCGGAGGCGACACGCACCGTGCTCCAGCGCGAGGCGCCGGGAATCGCCGAGGCGCTGCGCGCGGACGCGATCGCACGGACGCCGCATGGGCTGCTCTCGCGCGGCGTCGCCGGCGTGGTCGGCCGGACGTTGGTCGTCAATCTGCCCGGCTCGACGGGCGGCTGTCGTGACGGCTACGCCGTCCTGCGGCCCGCGCTCGAGCACGCGGTGTCGCTTCTCGCAGCGGAACCAACCGCGCATCGGCAATCGTAGGGGCCCCGGATGCGCGTTGCCCGCCTCTACTACCGGCTCGTCAAGTTCGAGCACACGATCTTTGCGCTGCCGTTCGCATACGTCGGCGCGTTCCTGGCCGTGCAGGGCGTGCCGTCCGGACACGATCTGCTCTGGATCACGGTCGCAATGGTCGGCGCCCGCTCGCTCGCGATGGCGCTGAACCGTCTGATCGACGCGCGGATCGACGCGGCCAACCCGCGGACTGCATCCCGCGAGCTGCCGTCGGGCGCGCTGACCAGCGCTGCCGTCGTCGCGTTCTGCGTCCTCGCCCTCGTCGTGTACCTGCTCGCCGTCTGGGAGCTCGACCCGCTGGTGCGCTGGCTCTCGCCGATCCCGGTCGCGATGTTCGTCGTGTACCCGTACCTGAAGCGGTTCACCTGGCTCTGTCACCTGTGGCTGGGTGCGGTCGACGGGCTCGCGCCCGTGGGGGCGTGGGCTGCGATCAAGGGCGAGCTGCCGTGGCAGGCGTGGGCGCTCGGCGCGGCGGTGGCGGCGTGGGTCGCGGGCTTCGACCTCTTCTACGCGCTGTTCGACGTGGACGTCGACCGCCTGCAGGGACTGCACTCGTGGGCGACGCGTTTCGGGGAGCGCGGCGCGTTCCAGGGTGCGCGTGCGCTCCATCTGGCGACGATCGCCCTCCTCGCCGCGGCGGGCAGCGGCCTCGATGTCGGCGTCCTCTACTGGGTCGGCGTGGCGGCTGTCGCCGCGCTGCTGCTCTACGAGCACACGCTCGTCCGCCCCGGAGACCTACGGCGTCTCGACGCGGCGTTCTTCACGATGAACGGCGTCATCTCGGTCGCGTTCTTCGCGTTCGTGTTGGCAGACGTGCTGTGATCGTCGGCCTGCTCCATCCCGGCGAGATGGGGTCGGCGATCGGGACGGCGCTGCAGGCGGTGGGGCACGAGGTGGTGTGGGCCTCCGCCGGCCGCAGCGACGCGACGCACGCGCGTGCCGCTGCCTTTACCGACATCGACTCGGTCGAGGCGCTGGCAGGTGAGGCGCAGGTCGTCCTCTCGATCTGCCCGCCTCATGCTGCGCTCGACGTCGCACGCTCGGTGCCGGGCGACGCGCTCTATGTCGATGCGAACGCGATCTCACCGGCGCGCGCATCGCAGATCGCTGGACTGAAGCCGCGGTTCGTCGACGGCGGCATCGTCGGCGGCCCGCCGCACGCGGCCGGCGAGACGAGGCTCTATCTCTCTGGCGCCGGCGCGGCTGACGTCGCGGCGCTGTTCGATGGGTCGATCGTCGAGACGCGGATCGTGCCCGACGCTTCCGCGGTGAAGATGACGTACGCCGCGTGGTCGAAGGGAACGGCCGCGATGCTGCTCGCAATCCGTGACGTCGCGCGACACTACGGCGTCGAGGAGGAGCTCGCCGCCGAGTGGCGCGACTCGGTGCCGGCGTTGCCCGACCGGCTGGTCGCTGCGGAGCGGTCGGCGGCGAAGAAGGGATGGCGCTGGGTCGGCGAGATGGAGGAGATCGCTGAGACCTTCGCTGCGGCAGGCCGCCCAGACGGCTTCCACCGCGCGGCGGCCGAGGTCTTCAGGCGTGACTGACGTGATCACCGGCCGTGGCCTCGAGAAGCGATTCGGCGACCGCCGCGTGCTGCGCGGCGTCGACGTCGAGCTCGGCCGCGGTGGCTTCCTGCTCGTCAGCGGCCGCAACGGGTCCGGGAAAACGACGCTGCTGCGGCTGCTCGCAGGGCTCAGCGCCCCGGACGCCGGTGCGCTCGAGCTGCCGCCGCGCGAGACGATCGGCTTCCTGGGCCACGAGCCGCTCGTCTACCGCGAGCTGACGCCGCTCGAGAACCTGACGCTCTTCGGCCGTCTGTACCGCGTGCCGGAGCGCGGCGAGCGCGTCGGCATGTTGCTCGAGCGCTTCGGTCTCTGGGACGTGCGCCACGAGCGCGTCTCGCGCTTTTCGCGCGGCATGCAGCAGCGGCTCGGCCTCTGCCGCGTGCTGCTGCACGATCCGCAGCTGCTGCTGCTCGACGAGCCGTACAACGCGCTCGACGCCGAGGGTGCGGCATTGCTCGACGCGACCTTCGACGAGCCGCGGACGTTCGTCGTCGCGACCCACGACGCGGCGCGCGTCGAGCACCGCGCTACGCAGAGACTCGCGTTCGCATGAGGTACGGACGGGACGTCGGCGCGCTGGCGCGGAAGGATCTGCTGCTCGAGCTGCGGGCGAAGGAGACGCTGCCGTCGATGCTGCTGTTCGTGCTCGCTGCGCTGACGATCTTCCACTTTGCGCTGCCGCACGGGACGGGCCATCACGCGGCGCTCGGCCTGCTCTGGTCGGCGTTGATCTTCACCGCGCTGCTCGGACTGACCCGCGCATTCGTCGCCGAGCGCGAGCAGGGCATGTTCGACGCGCTCGTGCTCACGCCGTGCGACCGCAGCGCGATCTGGCTCGGCAAGACGCTCGCCGTGCTCGCCTTCCTGGCCGCCGCCGAGGTGGTCGCGCTGCCGGCGTTCGCGCTCTTCTTCTCCGGCGTCTCCGCCCGGACCGTTGTGGCGGTCGCGCTCGCCGACATCGGCATCTGTGCGGTCGGGACGCTCTTCGGCGCGATGGCCGTGGCGGGGCGCGCGCGCGAGCTCCTGATGCCGCTCCTCTTCCTGCCCGCGGCGATTCCGATCGTCGTCGGCGGCGTCGGCGGTTACCTCTGGTTCCTCGTGCTGTACGACGCAATCTTCGCGCTGCTCGCGTGGGCGACGTTCGAATACGTGATCACCGAACTACCATGACGCGCGTGAGGGAGAACCGTGTCGCGGTGAGCTCGTGGCTGGCCGTCGTGCTGCTGACGGCGTCGATCGGGCTGATCTTCTTCTACGCGCCGACCGACGGCGATCAGGGCTTCTCGCAGCGGATCTTCTACTTCCACGTTCCGATCGCGCTGACCGCGTACGCGTGCTTCGGCTGGGGTGCGTGGAAGGCGCTACGCGTGCTCTGGAAGCGCGACGAGCGCGCTGATCTCGAGAGCTACGTCGCGATCCATCAGGGCGTCGTCTTCGGCGCGCTGACGCTGCTGACGGGCTCGATCTGGGCCCGCGCGTCGTGGGGTGTCTGGTGGGCGTGGAGCGAGAACCAGCTCGTCCTCTTCCTCGTCCTCTTCCTCTTCTACTGCGCGTACTTCATGCTCCGCTTCTCGGTCGAGCCCGGGCGCGCGCGCGCGAACATGTCGGCCGTGTACGCGCTCTTCGGCGTCGTGCTGATCCCGGTCTCGTTCCTCGCGATCCGCCTCTCGCAGAAGTTCATCCATCCCGTCGTGTTCACGTCGCACGGCCCGCAGATGACTGGCTCGCAGTTCTTCACGTTCTGCGTCTCACTGGCCGCGATGCTCGCGCTGTTCGCGGCGCTCTACAACGTCGAGCTCGCCGGCAAGCGACTGGACTCGAGCTTGCGCGAGCTCCGCGAGCTGCTGACATGAACCCGCCTTCGGAGTGGCACTACGTGGCGGCGGCGTACGGCGTCGTGTTCGTCGCGGTGCTCGTCTGGGTGGCGATCATCGGCACCAAGCTGCAGCGGCTGCAGCGGCAGATCGGGGAGCTCGTCGAGCGGGCGCGGGAGCGAGAGCGTGGTTGAGGCCTTGTTCTGGCCGGCGCTGCTCGGCTACGGCGAGGCGGCGTTCGCGTACGCGTCGGCGCGCACCTCGCGCGCCGCGACGTGGGGCGTCCGCCTCGGCTGGCTCGCGCAATCGGGGCTCCTTGTGGCGCAGGCCGCGCACTCGAGCGCGTTCCCCTGGTCGAGCTGGGCGGGCTCGCTGAACCTCTTCGTGTGGCTCGTCGTCGGCGCGTACCTGATCTGGGGCTGCCGCCCTCGCTACCGCCTGCTCGGGCTCGCGGTGATGCCGTTGGCGGCGCTGCTCTTCGTCGTCGCGCGCATCGGCGGCGGCACCCATGCCGGGTCGCAACGCGACTACGGCAACCTCTTCCTGGTGCTGCACGTCGGGCTCGTGCTCGCCGCGTTCGCCGGCTTCACGCTCGCGGCGGCGCTGGCCGGGCTCTACCTCTGGGAGGAGCGGCGGCTGAAGCGCCGCGCGGCGGACATCCTGCGCCTCCGGCTGCCGCCGCTGCAGTCGCTCGAGCGGCTTGCGCGTCGCACGATCGTCTTCTCGCTGCCGCTGCTGACTCTCGGGCTCGCGATCGGGATCGTGCGGCAACAGCGCGACGGCGGGCACGTCGACGCTCTCGAAGCGGTGACTGTGCTGACGTGGATCGTCTACGGCGCGATCTTCGTCACGCGTCCTGCGGGGCGGCGCGCGGCGTACCTGGCACTCGGCGGCTTTGCGCTCGTGATCGTGGCGCGGCTCGCGCTGGCAGGAGGGCACTTCGCATGACGCTGCAGTTGGTCGGCCTCTCGCATCAGGTCGCTCCGGTCGAGCTGCGGGAGCGTGTGGCGCTCGAGGTCGATGCGGCGGCCGAGCTGGCGCGGTCGCTTGGCGACGCCGTCTGCCTCTCGACCTGCAACCGCACCGAGGTCTATTCGACGGGGGTGCCGGAGGCGGACGTCGTGGCCGCGCTGGAGTCGCTCGCCGGCGATGAGCTCGGCGGCGTGTTGTACACCCGGCTCGACGACGAGGCCGCTTTGCACCTCTTCCGCGTGGCCGCCGGGCTCGACTCGCTCGTGCCCGGAGAGGGCGAGATCCTCGGCCAGGTGCGGGCGGCATACGAGGCCGTCGAGCCCGGCCCGCTGCTCGACCGCGTCTTCCGCCAGGCGCTGGCTGTCGGCAAGCGCGTGCGCACCGAGACTGCGATCGGCGAGAGCCCTGCATCGGTCTCCTCCGCGGCGGCGGCGCTCGCGGTGCAGGTCTTCGGCGAGCTGAGGGGCCGCGACGTGCTGCTGATCGGCGCGGGCCGCATCGGCGAGCTGGCGGCCGCGAACCTCTCGTCGCGCGGCGCGAGGATCGCGTACGTCGCGAACCGCTCCGTCGAGAACGCGCGCGAGCTCGCGCACCGCTTCGGTGCCGAGCCCGTCGCGCTGGCGGACGTCGGCAGCAGGCTCGGCGCGGTCGACGTCGTCGTTTCGTCGACGAGCGCTTCGGAGACCGTCCTGGGCGCGGCTGACGTGCCCGAGCGCCGCCGCCGCCCGCTGTTCTTCATCGACATCGCCGTGCCGCGCGATCTCGAGAGCGCGATCGGCGACCTGGACGGCTGCTTCCTCTACGACATCGACGATCTCGAGGCGGTCGTGGCGGAGACGCTCGCCGGGAGACGCACCGAGGCGGAGCAGGCGGAGAACATGGCCGCGGAGGAGGCTGTCCGCTTCAGGTCGTGGCGCGCGTCTCTCGACGTCGTGCCCGCGATCGCCTCGCTGCGCGCTCGTGCGGAGCAGATCCGCTCTGCTGAGCTCGCGAAGGTCGAGGGCCGGGTCAGCGAGGACGAGCGGCGCACGCTCGAGTCGGTGACATCGCAGATCCTGAACAAGCTCCTGCACCTGCCGACCGTGCGGATGAAGGAAGCCGCGGTCAGCTCGGACGGCGCGGCGTACGCCGACGCCGTGCGCCACCTCTTCGGGCTCGAGGACGAGCGGTGAGCCAAGACGAGCCGCGCCGCGTCGAGCGCCCGCTGCCGGTCGTGGCGCCGTCGCTCTTCTTGCGCGTACGGCGCGGCCTCCCGTTGACGTGCGGGCGGAGCAGGCGAGGAGGGAGGACGTCCTGTGCTCGTTCGCGTCGGATCTCGCGGCTCTAGGCTCGCGCTGACGCAGGCGGGCCACGCGGCGGAAGCCTTGCGCGGGCCGGGCATCGAGATCGCGTTCGTCCCGATCACGACCGCCGGCGACCGCGACCGCAAGCGGCCGTTCGGGCAAATCGGCGAACGCGGCGTCTTCGTCAAAGAGATCGAGGAGGCGCTTCTCGCGAGCCGGATCGACGTTGCCGTCCACTCGGCGAAGGACATGACGTCGACCGACACGAGCCGCCTTGCTGTCGGCGCGTACCTCGAGCGCGACGATCCGCGCGACGCGCTGATCGGCGCGGCCGAGATCGGCCCCGGCATGCGCATCGGCACCGCGTCGGCGCGTCGGCGGGCGCAGCTGCTGGCGCTCGACCCGACGATCTCGGTGGAGCCGCTGCGCGGGAACGTCGAGACGCGGCTCCGCAAGATGCGGGAGCGCGGTCTGGACGCGATCGTGCTTGCGGCCTGCGGCCTCGACCGCCTCGGGCTCGCCGACGAGATCGGCGCGCGCCTCGACCCTGACGTGATGCTGCCCGAGGCGGCGCAGGGGGCACTTGCCCTGCAGGTGCGCGCGGGCGAGGAGGAGCTGGTGGCGGCCGCGGACCACGCGGAGACCCGGCGGCGCGTCGAGCTCGAACGCCGCTGCGTGTCCGCGATCGGCGCGGGCTGCCTGGCACCGGTTGCGGCCCATCACGACGGCGTCGTGCTGCAGGCGCTGATCGCGGACGACGACGGAGCGTGGGTCGAGCGCCGGAGCGGCGACGACCCCGAACGCCTTGCCGCTGAGCTGCTCGCGGCCCGCGCCGAAGCTGCATGAGGGTGATCGTGACGCGCCCGCGGGCGCAGGCGGGGCCGCTTGTCGCCCGCCTCGAGGAGCTCGGCGCCGAGGTGGTGGAGTGCCCGCTGATCGAGATCGAGCGCACCTCGGATGAACCGATCGACGCGGCCGGCTATGACTGGCTCGTCGTCACCAGCACCAACGGGGCCGACGAGATCGCTCGCCGCGGCCGGAACCTGCCGCGCGTCGCCGCCGTCGGCCCCGGCACGGCGGAGGCGCTGCGCGCCCACGGGATCGAGCCGGCCTTCGTGCCCTCGGAGTCTTCGCAGGAGGGCTTGCTGCGCGAGTTCCCGCGGCCTCCCGGCAGGGTGCTCTTCGCGGCTGCCGAAGGCGCGCGCCGCCGCGCGATCGACGGGCTGGGCGCGGACCTCGTCCCCCTCTACCGCACGCGTCTCCTCACGCCGGAGCCTCCGGAAGGCGACTACGTCGTCCTCGCTTCGGGCTCGGCCGCGCGTGCATATGCGGCGGTCGGCGGCGCCGCGCCGGCGGTCTCGATCGGGCCCGAGACGACCCGCGTGGCGGAGCAGGTCGGCCTCACAGTCGCGGCCGAGGCGGCGACCCACGATCTCGATGGTCTCGTCGCCGCGGTCGCAGATCTGATGAACTCGACCGCGTGACGGTCATCACCTTCCTCACGGACTTCGGCCTCGAAGACGACTTCGTCGGCAGCTGCCACGGCGTGATGGCCGGCATCGCCCCCGACGTCCGCGTGATCGACATCACGCACGGGATCGGACCGCAGGCGATTCTCACCGGCGCGCTGGTGCTGAAGAACACCACGCGGTTCATGCCGGTCGGCGTCCACCTTGCGGTCGTCGACCCCGATGTCGGCGGCCATCGGCGGGCGGTCGCGATCCGCACGACCGACGGGCGCACGTTCGTCGGGCCCGACAACGGGCTGCTGTCGCTCGCCGCCGACGAGATCGGCATCGAGGCCGTGCACGAGCTCAGCGATCCGCGCTTCCAGCTGCGCGAGGTCTCGCGCACCTTCCACGCGCGGGACATCTTCGCTCCGGCGGCGGCGCATCTGGCCGCCGGCGTCGACGTCTCGGAGCTCGGACCTGCGCTCGATCCGGGGACGCTCGTCCGGATCGACGTCCCGGAGCCGGAGGTCGGACGCACGCAGATCTCCGCGAAAGCACTGGTCGTCGACCGGTTCGGGAACATCGCCACGAACGCGCGGCGCGAGCACCTCGAGCGCCTCGACCTCGACGACGGCGACCGCGTCGAGATCCGCCTCACGCTCGACCGCTACTACGCATTTGTCGCGCAGACCTTCTCGGATGCCGGCTCGGGCGAGCTGATCGTGTACGAGGACTCGTACGGCTTGCTCTCGCTCGCGATCAGCCAGGGCAACGCGGCGCGGCTGACCGGCGTCTCGGCGGGCGACGAGATTCGCTTCGCGCGCCCGTGAACTGGGCGCCGCGATTCGCGCGCTTCGTGACGCAGGTTGTCGTCCGGGCGCCCTGGCTCTGGCGCCTGTTCCGCCCCGCGTTGACGAGAACGTTCGACCGGCTCGCGCCCACGTGGGACTCGAGGAGCGTCGACCAGTTCAGGCTGGGCGCGATCGCGCTGGCATTCGATGCGGTCGAGCCGCGGCCGCAGACCGTGCTCGACCTGGGCACGGGCAGCGGCTCGGTCGCGCGGCAGGCCGCGGCGCGGTGGCCGGACGCCGAGATCACCGGCGCCGACGTTTCGGCCGGCATGGTCGAGGAGGCGCGGCGCCGGGCGACGAGCGCGCGGCAGCGCTACGACATCGCGGACGCATCGCGCTTGCCGTACGCCGACGGCGCCTTCGACCTCGTCGCGCTCAACAACATGATCCCGTTCTTCGACGAGCTGGCGCGCGTGACGGCACCCGGCGGCCGCGTCGCGATCGCGTTCAGCCGCGGGCCGGAGACGCCGATCTGGGTGCC
>JBKPRG010000069.1:0-12347 GCA_046765815.1 Actinomycetota bacterium | reverse complement strand
GCGATACGTAGGGCTTACAGTGCGACCGATGCCGTTCGCACGTCTGAAGAGGCCAGGTGCTACCGGTCCGACCTTCGCATGCCGAGCGTACGAGGGGTTAGTCCGCGACGGCGTACAGTTTCCATTGGCCGGGTACCCCTTTGAGTTCGTGCGCGCCGCGGTCGTTGAAGGTGATACCGGACCCGAGGACTGCGTCCTTGACGGTCTGGGAGACGAGCACCTCGTTGGGCCCGGCGAGCGCGCTGATTCGAGCCCCAATGTGAATGGCGATGCCGCCGAGCTGCTCGCCGATTATCTCGCATTCTCCCGAGTGGATTCCAGCTCGGATCTGTAGCCCGATGCCGTGCATTGCCTGAGAGATTGCCGTCGCGCATCGGATCGCCCTGGCTGGGCTATCGAAAGAGGAAAGAAATCCATCGCCCGTTCGCTCGATCTCCCTGCCCCCAAAATGTTGAAGCTGGGTGCGAGAAAGCTCGTCGTGACGTTTGAGCAGCGCCCGCCATTCGGAGTCGCCGAGATGAGCAGCGTGTCGCGTTGAGTCGACGATGTCAGTGAACATCACCGTCGACAGCACCCTGTCAGGAGCCGGAAGAATCTTGCCTGCTGCCAAAAGGGCACGTCGGTACTCGTCGACATACTCGGGGACACGGGCAAGGTAATCGGAGTCGAGCCGTCTCCGAAACGTGGGAGCGCTGAAGACCCTCGCCCAGTCGGCTACGGTCAGCACATAGCCGTCGGCCGCGTGCCAGTCGTGAAGCCATCGCGCTAGGTGCTCTTCCGACCGGAAGAGATTCATGCGCGCTCAGTTGAACGCCGCGGAGCCTACTCTCGATGCGGCGAACGGTGACGGCATGTAGCCGACTGCCATCTCCGGATGGATCTCCAGGATCTCCTCGTCACGGGCACGAAAGCGGATTGAGCCAGCGCAGTCGAGGCATCGGGACTCGACCACCACCTCTTGCCCAGGGAATAGCCAGCGCACGGCCAGCGACTCCATCCCTCATTGCCCATACCACTTCTGTATGCCGTCAACACTGATGAGGTAGTGCGTTGGGACATTGCTGAAGGGCGCCCACGACTCGATCGTGTCGGTGTCATGTGCAAGCCAGCAGCTCGCGATCGGAGCTGCCTCAACCGCACGACGCTGCGCCTCGCGCGCCTCTTCGACGCCGAGACCGAGAGCGTCTGCCAGCTCCCCGTAATGCGGTGCGCGGCCTGTTGCCACGAAATGCTCCAGGATCTTCGTAAACGCTCGCTGAGACAGGTCCGTGTTACTCATGGACCAGGACTTTTTCGCAGCATCAGCTACTTGTCCAGTCGCGCCTGCTCTCGGTACGCGGCTGGGGAGCACGGCTGACGCCTGGTGGACGGGGGCGCAATCGTCGGGTGGACGAGCGTCCTTCACCGCCTGAAGGGCGGAACGCGCATCGAGATTCGCGCTCGGCTGGGCCAGCGATGCTCTCGCAGATCGAGCTCCCGCAGCAGCCGCGCGAACGACGAGCGTGAGTCGCGCTCTACAGCGACAGCCGGGTGCGGACGCGGCGCGCCAAAGCGGTCCCGGTGTACGCACCCTCTTCGGCGATCGTCTCGCGCAGTCGGCCCGGACGAGTCGACCGCCCTCAGCCGCGCGGCCTTCGTCACGGCGAGCACCCATTTTCGATTTCAACCGGGTACGTGCATACCGTGGGAAAGTTGCAGCGGGTTCGGCGCGCGGCTTCCCCGTTCGCGCGACCACCGCTACCCCTCGTCATTTTCTGCCGGCCAAAGAGCCCCCCGTCTGGTTGACCTCGCCGGGGCGTGACGCGATAGTGAGACGCACGATTCTGGCCAGGGGGCTGGGCGAAGGTGGTTCTGAGACAGCCGCCATGTCTCGCCGCAGGGGCGTGGCGGTGTCTGACTCACCGCCACAACCGCTCGCCGGTTTTCACTAGTCGTACATATTGCGACCACGGGGCTACGGGTTGGCGAGTTTGCCGGGTGTTTCACGCGACCACCCTTCCCCCTGCCCTCCGGCTCTTGCGCGTTGATTGGGGCCGCCGATTCACAGAGGCCCCGTGTCGACGACCTCGGTGCGGGCCGGCATAGAGGCTCACGCTCGAGCTGCCACGCGGGCCGCGTCGCCAGTCTCGCGCTCAGCGGCTTTCCTCCGGGACAAAGAGTCCCGCACCAAAGGGGGCAACCATTCCCATTCCAGCCGTGCGACATCCACGCCTGGTCGGGAGGCTCCCGTCGCGACGCCCCACCCACTACTGCCCCGCAGCGAGAGCGTGAGCCCGGAGGAACCTCGCTCGTCGGGGCAGACTTGTTCAGCAGCACCGTCACCGCGAGCCACCACGCTCATCGGATCGGTCTTCGGCCCCCGCCAGGTGCCCTCGGACCGCGCGAAACCCCCGGACTCTGATCTGGGTCGCGGTTGCCGTGGTCATAGCCATCGCGGCGTGGTTGGTGCTGTTCAACGTCCTCTACGCAGACTGATGGAACGTTTGGGCCATGGACGGCCACGAAAGGGCTCAAAACGGTTATTGGACGGCCACGAAAGGGCTCAAAACGGTTATGCGGATGAGAGGACTTGAACCTCCACGCCCTTACGGGCACACGGACCTGAACCGTGCGCGTCTACCAATTCCGCCACATCCGCGCGGCGGGGGCATTTTAGCCAGCTAGTTGCTGGGCGACGGAGCGTGGCCGAGCTGCTTCGTCCACCAGTCGGCCTCGCGATCGCGGAACTTCTCCTGCAGCTCCCCGACGTAGCCCGCGACGTCCTGCTCGCGGCGTGCGATGCGCTGCTCGCGGGCGGAGAGCTCTTTCGCCAGGTCGTCGAGGCGGTCCTCGCGGATCTCCGCGTCGGCCTGGAGGCGTGCCTCGCGCAGGCGCAACTCCTCCTCGACCCGTTCGGCCTCCGTGGCCCGGTCGCTGAGGTCTTGCTGGAGCTGCTCGAGCCGCGCCTCGCGGGCCTCGAGCCGCTCGCGGCGCTCGGCATGAAGTTGGTCGTGCGACTCGATCTCGCGCTCGCGCCGGAGCAGCTCCTGGCGGAGCTCCTCGATGTCGGCGTTCGCGCTGACCGAGGTCTCGCGCTTCGCAAGCGCGGCCTCGCGCTCCTCGAGCTCCTTGAGCTTCGCGGCGACTGCGTCCGCGCCGGCCTCGTCCACCTGAAGACGAGCCTGTGCCTCGAGCAGCTCGGTCTCGCGGCGGGCCAGGCCCTGATCGCGGGCGTCGAGCTCGGCCAGCAGCGCGAAAGCGTCCTGTGAGGCCTGGCCGGTGCCCTCGCGCTCGCGTTCGAGGCGCTCGGCCTGAATGCGCAGCCGCTCTTCGAGCGCGCCCAGCGCGGCCTCGCGCTCGGCCGCGATTCGCGTCTGTTCTTCGGCCGTGCGCTCGAGCGTCTCGGCGCGCTCGGCCAGCGCGCTCTCGTGCTCATTGTCGCGCGCTTCGGCGGCCTCCTACGATTCCTCGCGGGCCTCGACACGCGCGCGCTCCTTGCCAAGCTCTGCCTCGAGCTCGCGTGCCGCGCGCTCGCGCTGGGCGATCACTTCGTCGCGCTCGCGGATGCTGTGCTCGCGCGTCGCGAGACGGGCCTCCGCCTCCTGGCGCCGTGCCTCCTGCGCCGCCTGCTCACGCTTCAGCTCTCGTTCGCGCTCGCCGATCGACGCAAGCTGCTTCGCGATCTCGCCGGCCGCCTCGGCCCGCTCCCGCTCGGCTTCTTCGAGCTCCTCGACCCGCGTGTCCGCGTGGGTCGAAAGCTCTGTGACGCGCGCGTACTCGGAGACGATCTCCGTGTGACGCTCGACCAGCTCGGCGCGCTCTCTCTCGAGCGCCGAGTAGGTGGCCTCGAGCTCCTGCGCCCGCTCGTCGAGAGCGCGCGTCTGACGCTCGAGCTGATGCGCGCGCTCGTCGAGTTCCTGCTGCTGCTCGGCGTAGTGGTGCGTCGTCTCCGAGAGCTGACGTTCGAGCTCGCGCTCCTTCTCGAGCGCCGCCTGCAGCTGCGCCTCGAGCGCCTCGAGCTCGCCCGCGTCGACGGCAGGCGCCGTCGGAGCGGGCTGTTCGGCGGGCGCCCCGGCCGCCGCCGGAACGTCGAGCTCCCACGGCTCCTTGGGCTGCTCGGGCTCCTGCGGCTGCTCGGGCTCGGTGCCCTCGGCAGCCTTCTTCTCGAGCATCGAGCGGAGCCCGGTTCCAAAGCCCTTCTCGGTTTCGAGCGGGGTCACCCGAGCACTTTCAGGATGTTCATGACGGCCGGACCGAGCAGCACGATGAACATCGCCGGGAAGATGAACATGACGGTCGGGAAGAGCATCTTGATCGGCGCCTTCATCGCCTTCTCCTCGGCGGCGGCCTGGCGGCGCAGCCGCGAATCGGTCGCCTGGACGCGCAGGATGCGGCCGAGGGAGATACCGAGCTGGTCGGCCTGGATCACGGCGCGGATGAACGAACCGAGCTCGGGCGCGTCCACGCGATCCGCCATCTTCTTGAGCGCCGACTGGCGTGACTCGCCGATGCGCATCTCGTTGAGCGTCATGCTGAACTCGTCGACGAGTGCGCCGGACATGTGCTCGGTCAGCTTCGTGATCGCGCCGTCGAAGCCGAGGCCGGCCTCGACGCTCACGGCGAGCAGGTCGAGTGCGTCCGGCAACTCGGAGCACACCGCCTCACGCCGGCCGCGAGCGCGGAGCGTGAGGAAGTAATCAGGCCCGACGAAGCCGACGGCGCCGAGAATCGGAGCAAAGATCAGCCCGGCGGCAACCGCGCCCGTGGCGACGAGCGAGAAGCCGAGCACGACACCGCCGACCGTCGTCGCGCCCTTCACCGCGAGGAAGTTCTGCGGGGTCAGCCGCTGCGACAGTCCTGCCGCGAGCAGCTTGGACTGGATCGACTCCACCGTGGTGCCCGGCCGAAGCTTGAGCGGGATCGACGCCAGCCGCAGGGCGGTCGGTGCCAGCACGCGCTCGCGGAACCTGAGCCGCTCGAAGTCTGTGACGCGGATCTTGGCGCGCCCGTACTCCGCGGCGCGCTTGATCGAGCGCTCGCGCAGCCGGGAAGGCTCCGTCGCGGCCTCGCTGATGAGGTAGACGGCGACTCCGAGGCACGCGAGTGAGAGAAGGAGAATAAGCATGCCGTCTACCCCCTGAAGGAAACGATCTTCTTGAGCATGAGCGAGCCGACCCCCATCATCACGAGGCCGGCGATGATCATCATGTGGCCCGTCCCGGTGTGGAACAGGGGCGACATGTAGGCGCCGTTCATGAGCGACACGATCGCCGCCATGAAGAACGGCAGCCCGACGAGCACGTAGGCGGACATGCGGCCCATGGCCGTCAGGCTCTTGATCTTGCGGGCAAACTGCTGCCGCTGGCGGACCGTCTCGGCGACCATGTCGAACAGGCCGGCGAGAGAGCCGCCGATCTGGCGCTGGATGGTGACGGCCGTCACGACGAAGCTGAAGTTCTCCGAGCCCACGCGTTCGGCCATGGACCCGAGCGCGTCGTCCATCGGCTTGCCGAGCTGCGTCTCGTTGAGCACGCGCTGGAACTCCTTCGCGGCCGGCTCCGCGCCTTCCTCGACGACCGACTGGATGCCCTGGCGGAAGCTGTGCCCCGCCTTAAGCGACGCGGCGACCGTGATCAGGACGTCGGGGAGCTGGTTGTCGAACTTCTTCAGCCGTCCGCCGGCCTTGAACCAGACAACGGAGATCGGTGCCGAGAAGCCGATGACCATTCCCAGGAGGCCGAAGAGCGGCGACGCGAAGAGGATGGCGAAGACGACGCCGAGGACGAACCCGGCAGCAGCACCGACCGCCGCGAGCTCGCCCGCGCGCCACTGCATGTCGGCCTGCTCGATCTTCCGCTGCAGCGCCGCGAACTGCTTGACGTTCGCGAACGCCGTCTCGATCGAGTCGGCGAGCCGCTTCCGTGCCTCTGCACTTCCGGCCTTGCCCTTCTTCGCCGCGGACTTGGTCGCCACGTTGATGTGCGGGTCGAGCCGGCGCTGCAGCCAGCTGCCTTCCTTGGCGGACAGCCAGAACGCGCACGCCAACAGCACGAGCACCGAGACGATGACGCTGATCAGCAGCGTCCCGGCCGGCGAGTAGCCGATCGACGGGATGTACGGCGACGCCTGCGCCGGCACGGACGTTCCGTCCGGTGCGGGCAGCGCCACCGTTGCAGCCGCGCTGCCCGCTCCCGGTACGGTCGCGTTCAGCCGCAGCTTGTCGCCGGGGCGGCGGGCGGTGTCGTACGACACCTGCCACGTGCGCGCCAGCTCATCTTCAAGTGAGGAGTAGACCATCGCGAGCTCGCTGGCGCGCGCGGCCTGGCGGTACGTGCCGCCCGTGTCGTGCGCGAGCGTGCGCAGTGCGTCGGGCGTGAACGCAGGCCCGCCGATGCCGATCGTGTACACCGACGCGCGCACGACGCGAGCCGCGTCGATCGCGTCGGTGAGGCTGTGCAGGCTGCCGACGTCGGCGCCGTCGGTGACGACGACGATCGCCCGGCCGGGCCGGTTGTCCTGGCGCAGCTGCTTCGCAGCCGACCAGACGGCGTCGTCGAGTGCCGTGCCGACGCGTGTGTCGACCGTGATGGACGAGAGCGTGCTCAGGGCGTCACTGGGAGTGCCAGTGCCCGCGCCCTGCAGCGCAATCGCCGTGTGACCGAAGCCCACGATGCCGACGCGGTCATTCGGCCCGAGCGTGCGGACGAACTGGCGCGCGGCGGCGAGAGCGTTCGCCATCGGCTTGCCGCGCATCGACTGCGAGCGGTCGAGGGCGAGGATGATCGTCTTCGTCTGGCCGAGGTTCGCCGCCGTCACGCCGAAGACCGGGCTGCCGTTCTCGCGCAAGCGCGGCGCGGCCGAGCCCTTCGGGCCGACGACCGTGACGCGGACGAGCGGGAAGCCGGACGTGTCGACGCCGGCGATGCGAACGGCGGCCTCGGCCGCGGGGACGATCAGGAGCGCGGCGAGTGCCGCGACGAGCCCGATCCGGATGCGGAGATGCAGCCTTTCGTGGCGCCTCATTCGTACCCGCTCCCGAACCCGGTCGCGGCAAACGAGGCACGGAGCTGGTCGGAGTCGTCTTCGGCGAAGAACGTCGGGGGAAGAACGACGTCGTTTGCGGCGAGTTTTTCGAGGAAGTGGGGCTTCAGGCCCGTCGCGCGAAGCGGCGAGAGAAGCCTGTGTGCACCGCCGTACGACTGGTTTTCGTCCGGCGGTTTGGCGAGGAAGATGTCCTGCAAGGTGACGACGTCGGACTCCATGCCGAGCACCTCCGAGACGTGGGTGATGCGGCGCGAGCCGTCGACCAGGCGCTGGATCTGCACCATCAAGTCGAACGCGCTGGCGATCTGCTCGCGGATCGCGCGGTGGGGGAGCTCGACGCCCGCGGTCATGACCAGGGTCTCCAGACGGGCGAGCGCATCGCGGGGGCCGTTCGCGTGGATCGTGGTCAGCGAGCCCTCGTGGCCTGTGTTCATTGCCTGGAGCATGTCCAGGGTCTCAGCGCCGCGGACCTCGCCGACGATGATCCGGTCGGGGCGCATGCGCAGAGCGTTGCGGACGAGCTCGCGGATCTTGATCTCGCCCTTGCCCTCGATGTTCGCGGGCCGTGACTCGAGCGTGATCACGTGGTCCTGCTGAAGCTGGAGCTCGGCTGCGTCCTCGATCGTGACGATGCGCTCGTCACCGGGAATGAACGCCGACACCGCGTTGAGCGTCGTCGTCTTACCGGTGCCGGTACCGCCGGAGATGAGAATGTTCAGCTTGCCTTTGACGCAGGCAGCCAGGAACTGCGCCGCCTTCGGGCTGAGCGAGCCGAACGAGATCAGGTCGTTGATCGTGTACGGGTCGCGCGAGAACTTCCGGATCGTCAGCGTCGGCCCGCTGAGTGCGAGCGGCGGGATGATCGCATTCACGCGGCTGCCGTCGGGGAGACGGGCGTCGACCATCGGCGAGGCCTCGTCGACGCGGCGGCCGACCTGCGACACGATCTTGTCGATGATCCGCATGATGTGTGCGGAGTCGACGAAGCGCGCGTCGCTCAGCTCGAGCTTGCCGTTGCGCTCGATGTAGACCCGGTCGTATGCGTTGACCATGATCTCCGTCACGGAGTCGTCGCGGAGCAGCTGCTCGAGCGGCCCGTAGCCCAGGATGTCGTCGGTGAGCTGGCGGACGAGCTCACGGCGCTCTTCGCGCGTGAGCGGCGTCCGGTCGAGCGTCAGCTCCTCGGTGACGGCCCGGTAGACACGATCGCTGAGCTCTTCGGTGGACTCTTGCTTGAAGAGCTCCGGCCCGAGCTTCGCGATGCAGGCGTGGTGGATCCGCGCCTTGAGCTCGGCGTACGGGTCGACGGTGGGCTGGGTGACCGGGCCGTGGCCGTTAGGGGCCACGGCCACGGCGGCGCCGTTCTCGCCCTGGCGAGTGAGACGATCGTGGAGTCCCATTGACCGGTCAGCTCCTCGACAGGCTCAGGCCGCGGCGCTGTTTCTTCTGCCGCTTCGCCGGCTCCGTCGCGATGGTCGCCTTCGCGAGTGCGAGGACGGCCTTCGCGTAGTCCGATCCCGGCTCGGCGAGCGTCGCCGGGTTGCCCCGATTGACACAGATCGGCACGACGCGGTCGGACGGGATCTCGTGCGAGATCTCCATCTTCAGCGCAGCCTCGATCTCGCGCTTCGTCAGACCGACCTTCGAGTTGGCCCGGTTGAGCACGAAGCGGATGTGGTTCGTCGGGAACGAGAGCAGCTCGAGTGTCTGCAGCGCGAGCCTGACGTTCTTCAGCGTCGGGACGTCGAGACCGCACAGGACCAGCAGCTCGTCGGTCCGGTCGAGGGTCGCGAGCATCGGCCCGTGGAAGAACGGCGAGGTGTCGACGACGATCACGTCGTAGCACTCGCGCGCGACCTCGAGGAGCCGGGTGATCTTCGACTCCGTCACGAGCTCGGCGTCCTCCGGCCGCATCGGCGCGGGGAGGATGTCGAGGCCGCACGGATGCTTTGTCGTGTAGCCGGTCAGCTTCTCGAAGTCGAGCTCGCCCGGTGCGACGACCAGATCGAAGATCGTCTTTTCCGGCTCGAGGCCCATCGCGATCGCGGCGTCGCCGAACTGCAGGTCGAGGTCGAGTAGCAGTGTGCGCTTGCCGACGTTCTTGGCGAACGCGGCGGCGAGGTTCGTCGCCGTTGCCGTCTTGCCGGTGCCACCCTTCGGCGAAAACACCGTGATCACCCGGCCGACCTTGGCGCGGGAGACCGCCGGCGTGCGCTTCGCATGGGCTGCCTTCTTGATCGTGAACGCGACGTTCTCGACCAGCTGCGGCAGCAGCAGGACGTCGGCAACGTCGGCTTCGAGTGCGCCTTCGAGGATCTGCTCGCCCTCGTCCGCGGCGACGACGATGATCGGAGCGCGAGTTTGCTCCTTGATCGCCGCCACCTCGGTCGCCGGGAACGTGCCCTCACGCGTGCCGTGGAGGACGCAGTCCAGGTGACCCCCGGCCAGGGCGCCGGAGGCCTGCGCGACATGCTCGCTCGCGCCGACGACTTCGAGGTCCGGCCGCTCGGAGAGTGAGCTGCGGAGGTTTGCGAAGCCCTCGCAGTCGCCGGTGAAGTAGATGCGTGTGGTGTTGGTCATGTCGCTCACTTCGGGCTCCCGTTGGTCGCGTGGGTGCGGTTGGCTGAGTTGACGCCGTCCAGGAAGAGCGACTTGCCGGTCTCCACGTCCTCCGGGCTGTCGGTGCCGTTGGTCACCGGGCGCAGCTCGAGCGACCAGCCGCCGGAGTTCTTGATCGTCCACCAGATCTTCTGGATCTGGCGCTGCTCGCTGGCGGCGACCAACACGGGCGAGGAGCTCGCGCCGAGCTTGCCGCCCGTCGAGTCGCTCGCGGCGAGGACGAGCAGGTTCCGTACCACGACGCGGCTGACGGTGCCCACGTCGTCGCCGGGGTCGAACGACGACACGAGGTCGACGTGGTCACCCGGCTTGAGGATGCCGGACAAGGTCTGCCCGGGGTCGCCCTCGATGGCGATCGCACGCAGCGTGCCGTGCAGCTGGGCACGCGGGCCGAGCTCGGCGTGGTCGGCGAAGCGCCGGAGCGTCACCTGCTCCTGGGCAAGGATCGGCTCGGTCGACACGAGGTTCGCGACCTGGTCGGGGTTGGAGATCGCGCCGGGCACCACGTTCCGCTGGGTGACCTGCGACGTGGCCATCAGATGGCGCTTGACGATGTCGGCGCCAGAGGTGCCGACGGGGATGTCGCCCTTGGCGACGTAGACGCTGACGGTCTTCTCGTTGTGCTGCACGTGCCGCTTGTAGTTGGCGACGTAGAACAGCGACAGGAGCCCGGCGACGAGGGCCAGGGCGACCGCGATGAAGATGTTGCGAACGCGATATGTCATGGCGGTAGCTTTCTTCGGTCGGAGGAACGCGAAAGTTGAGGGTCAATCGACGAGGGCGATGACGCCCACGCCGAAGCTGGACGGGGCGCCGCCCTGGCCGTTCGGGGGCAGGAGGCCTTTCCAGATGACGCGGGTGAAGTAGCCGGTGAGGGTTCCGTCCTGGCCCTGTAGCTGGCCGGAGAGCAGGTGGAAGCCAATCCAGCCGATGATGTGGTAGCTGGCGTTCGAGCCCTGGTCGACGAGGGTGTCGTAGATGGGGAAGAGCAGCTCGGTCCCGGCGCGAGCGTCGAGTGCCATATCGATCTCGTTGCCGTTGTACTTGGCACCCGGATCGGAGTAGTAGCCGCCGAGCGGGAGGTACTTGTTGTAGCCGTCCGTGATCCAGTCGGCCATCGTGCTGGCGCCGACGGTGCCGTTGGTGTTCGAGCACGGGCTGTCGGCGGTGGCCGCGCTGAGGCAGTCGAGGTTGAGGAGGTCGAAGGCGCCCGGTGCACCGTTCTTGCCGAGGTTGAGCGTCGTCTCGTTCGCTGGCCCGAAGCAAGGATTCGAATCCGGTCGCGCGACCTCCTGGTTGCACGCCTTGCCGGTGATGTCGGGGTGGAGAACGTTGACGACGATCGGGGCCACGTACAGCGCCTCGCCCGGCGAGCCGACGATCGCGGTCGCCTTCGCGTGCACTGTCACGAAGCTGAAGCCGAAGATCTTGCCGAAGAAGTCGTTCGACTGCTGCGCCTTAGCAACCTTGACCGTGTCGTAGTTCGGCCCGTAGGTTGTCGAGACAGTTACGTTGCTGCCCGTGATCGTCCCCCCGGCGCCGTTCTTTGTGCCGTAGCTGACGGCGAGGTTGGTGGCCGCGGTCTTGTCCGGCAGCGCCTGCGCGCCGGCGAGCGCGGCGGCGTCGACCGTCGCCTGCGTCGCGCGCTGCTGGTGGAACCACGCGCCGACATCGACGACGAACGCGGTCATGGCGATGAAGCCGACCATGGCGGCGGCGACGAGCACGAGCACTTGGCCGCTCTCCTCGCGAAGACGAGACAACACGCGGGTCATTCGAGGCTCTCCTTCGTGATCACGGTGAGGTTCCCCGTCTTGACCGCCCAGTCGAGGATCTTGATCGAGTAGGGGTACGTCAGCTTGACGGTCACCTCGTTCCCTGTCTTCGTCCAGTCCTGCGTCGTGCACGGGTACGTTCCCGGCGCGCAGGACGAGATGTCGATTTGGGCGTCGGTCAGATTGAGGTTGCTCGCAGCGTTCTTGGCCGCCTGGCGTGCGGACGCGCCGTTGTCGCCGACGAAGCGACTGGTGGCAGCGCGACGTGCGGCGACGCGCGAGGCGTCTGTCAACGTTTCGTAGTTGTTGAAGATGATCCCGAACTGGACGATGCCGAGCATCACTGCCATCAGGATCGGCAGGACCATGGCGAACTCGACCATTCCCTGCCCGTCTTCCTGCCGGATGCGCCTGAGGATCTGCATCGTCAGCCGCTCGGCAGTGTGTTGCTGAGCATGTTCCACAAGGCCCCCAGGCGATTGCCGTAGAAGATGACCGCCACCAGCACGACGAGGACGATCAGCGACATGACGACGGCCGTCTCGGTCATCGTCTGTCCGTGCTGGTCTTCGAGCTGAATCAGTCTTGGAAGCATCTGGGCGGCGGTCCCTCGGACGTGGGAAACGGTGGGCCCCTGGTGGGGCCCACCGGCGAAGCAGGAGTGCGAACTACAGCTGGCTTCCGATGTACGAGAAGATGTTCTTGATCTTCGGGCCCAGGACGAGCAGGGCGGCGATCACGACGACGGCGATGAGGGCAAGCAGAACGCCGTACTCGGTCATCGTCTGCCCCTCCTCGCGGCGGAGCTCGATACGTGCGAGCTCGAGCCAATCGCGGAGTTCCATGCGGTTGCACCCCCCTTCGGCGGCGTTGAGAAGAACACAATCGGTTGTGGTGCTGTCGAAGCGGGATGCGGTCACGTGAGACGGA
>JBKPRG010000068.1:0-7620 GCA_046765815.1 Actinomycetota bacterium | reverse complement strand
GCTGCTTGAATCTCTTCCCCGGCCGCCCCGATCCAAGCGATCGTCTGACCCACCGGCGCCTCGCCTTCAGGCAGCGCGATCTTCAGCAGCACGCCGTCGAAGTCGGACTCGACCTCCTGGGTCACCTTGTCTGTGTCGATCTCGAACAGCGGCTCGCCCTTGGAGACGGTCTCCCCCTCGGACTTGAGCCACTTCGTGATCGTGCCGGCCTCCATGCCCTGGCCGAGACGCGGAAGCTTGACCTCACTGGCCATGCGCCGAGCCTACCGCCCCACCGTGCGCTTGATCGCGGCGAGCACGTCCTCCGCGTGCGGGACGACGTACTGCTCCATCACCGGCGCGAAGGCGAGCGGCGCGAACTTGGCGCCGACGCGCTCGATCGGCGCGTCGAGATAGTCGAACGCCTTGTACTGGAGCACGGCCGCGACCTCGGCGCCGAAGCCCATCCGCTCGACGGCCTCGTGCGCGACCACCACGCGGTTCGTCTTCTTCACCGACGCGACCAGCGCGTCGTCGTCCAGCGGCTGCAGCGTGCGCGGGTCGATCACCTCGACGGAGAGCCCCTCCTCGTCGGCGGCGCGCTGCGCAGCCTCGAGCGAGCGGTGCACGAGCGGGCCCATGGCAATCACGGTCACGTCGGTGCCCTCACGCATCGTGCGCGCCTTGCCGAGCGGGATAGGCTCGAGCTCCGTCGGCACGTCGCCCTTCACGGGATAGAGCAGCCGGTGCTCGAAGAAAACGACGGGGTTGTCGTCGTGGATCGCCGTCCAGAGCAGCCCGCGCACGTCCTCGGGCGTCGACGGGAACACGACCTTCAGCCCGGGGATGTGGACGAGCCACGCCTCGAGCTGCTGCGCGTGCTGCGCGCCCGGCGACCAGCCGGCGCCGCCCTGCGTGCGGATCGTCAGCGGCACAGTGATCTGCCCGCCCGACATATAGCGGTGCTTCGCGGCCTGGTTGACGATCTGCTCGAGCGAGAGCGTAAGAAAGTCCTCGTACATGATCTCGACCACGGGCCGCATGCCCGCGATCGCCGCGCCGATGCCCGCGCCGACGATCGCCATCTCGGAGATCGGCGTGTTGCGGACACGCTCGGGCCCGAACTCGTCGAGCAGGCCCTGCGTCACCGCCATCGAGCCGCCCATCTCGGCGATGTCCTCGCCCATGATGAAAACGCTGTCGTCGTGCTCCATCGCCGTGCGCAGCGCGTCGCGCACGGCCTCGCGGTAGGTCAGCTCAGGCATCCTGGCGCCCCTGACGCGCCGCTGGGCGTGCGGCGCCGGAGGGGACAGTACGGAAGTACGGCCGCGGAAGGCGCCGTGCGGTCAGCGGCGCGAGCGCGCCGCGGAGCCCGGCTCCGCCGGGCGGGAGCGGTGCGCGGTCAGGGCCGTCAGGCATAGACGTTCTTCAGCGCGTCTTCGGGCGCCGGATCGGTGCCGTTCTGAGCGAACTCGAGCGCCTTGTCGACGACCTCGTGCGCGTGCTCGTCGAACGCGGCGAACTCCTCGTCGGAGAGCCCGAGCCGTTCGCGCAGGCGCGGGATCGGATCGTGCTCGGCCGCGTCGTCGCGGTCTTCCTTCGAGCGGTAGACCTGCGGGTCGCCGATGTAGTGGCCGTGCATGCGCTTCGTCTCGACGTCGAGGAACACCGGCCCCTCACCCGAGCGCGCATGCGCGAGCGCCTCGAGGGTCGCCTCGTACACGGCCTCGACGTCCTGGCCGTCGACCTTCAGCGAGCGCATGTCGTACGAGAGCGCGCGCTTCGACATGTCGTCCCACACCGGCGAGTGCTGCCAGCCCGGCGTCGACTCGGCCCAGTGGTTGTTCTCGCACACGAAGACGGTCTTCGTCTTCCAGAGCTGAGCGAGGTTGAGCGACTCGTGGAACGTGCCGATGTTCGTTGCGCCGTCGCCGAAAAAGGCAACAGCCACGCGCGGCTCGTTGCGAAGCTTGAACGCGAGCCCGGCGCCGGTCACCGCCGGCAGCCCGCCGCCGATGACGGCATTGGCGCCGAGGTTTCCGCGCGAGAGGTCGTAGAGGTGCATCGAGCCGCCGTAGCCGTGCGAGCAGCCCTCGACCTTGCCGTAGAGCTCTGCCATCACGGCGTTCGGGTGCGTGCCGCGCGCGAGCGTGTGCCCGTGCGCGCGGTGCGTCGACGCGAACACGTCGCCCTCCTGCATCGCGGAGCAAACGCCGACCGCAACAGCCTCCTGTCCGATCGCGACGTGCAGGAAGCCGGGCAGGTCACCGGCGCGGAACCGTTCCTCCACCTTCTCCTCGAACCGGCGGATGAGGAGCATGCCGTGGAGGAAGTCGCGTAGCGTGTCCTCGTCGATCTGAGCGCTCTTCTCGAACGTGGCCATAGCGCGCGCAGTGTACGTTTTGCGCGATGAGCCTCGCGGGGCAGTGGAACGCGCTTGGATCCGAACTGCCCGACGGGTGGAGCCGCGCCGAGTTGCGCCTCGAGCTGCGCGAGCGCGAGTCCGCGTCGCGGGCTGCGTCGCTGCTGGGGCCGGCTCAGCCCTTCCGCGCGGAGCCGGCTGTCCTCCGCTTCACGGCCGCCCGCGACGGCACCGCTGTCAGCCCTGACAACCTGACGCGCCTCTTGAGGCGGGTTGACGAGGCGAGAATCGGGGGCGAGCTGACGCTCGCCGGCACCAAGCAGGCGCCGGCGCGGGCCGAGCGCGAAGTGGCGCCGCTGGCCGCGGGCTGGGAGCGCGAGCTGGCCGGCCTCCCCGCCGACTGGAGCGACCTCCTCTGCGAGGTCGAGCTCCTGTCGACGGACTACATCGAGCGCGCCGCCGTGCTTTGTATCCAGATGAACCCGCGGCGTGACGGAAAGCGAACCGCGCTCCGCTTCCGGGCCGCCCGGCAGGCCGGCTACGGCGTCTCCCCCGAGATGGCCCGGCGCTGCCTCGAGCGCTGCGACGCCGAATCGATCCGCGGCACGGTGAAGGTGTTGCGCGTGCTCAGCGACACGAAGCTCGTCCAGACGCAGGGGCCGGTGTGGATCATGTCGGGTCAGACGGTCTGATGTCGACGCCCGTCTCGTGGTTCCTGATCGAGCCGGGCTGGGTCGTCGAGTCGAGCGACGGCGCCGAGCTCGGCCACGTCGAGGAGGTGACGGGCGACTCGAACGCGGACGTCTTCGACGGGATCACGGTCGGTGCGTCGATGTTCGCGCGCCCGCGCTACGTGCCGTCTGAGCAGGTCGGCGAGATCGTCGAGGGTCGCGTGCGGCTGAAGCTCGATAGCGCGGCGTTCGAGCAGCTCGGCGAGTTCAAGGAGCCGCCGGAGCAGAGGATCATCGAGCCTGACAAGCCGTCGCTCGCACAGCGGCTCGACACGGAGGTCGCACCTCCGGTGACGCGCCCCGAGCGCGTCCCGCTCGCCCGCCGAGCGCTCGAGTGGCTCGGCCGCGTGGGCAAGCGCTGACCGACGCGCTCGCACTCGCAGCGCAGATCAGGGCGGGCGAGCTCTCCCCGGCCGAGGTCGTCGAGGCCGCAATCGCGCGCTGCGAAGCCGCCGACGCCGAGCTGAACCTCCTCGTCACCGACTGCTACGACCAGGCGCTGGCCGCGACACCGCCGGAGGGACCGTTCACCGGCGTGCCGATGCTTGTCAAGGATCTGACGGAAACGGGCGGCGTGCGGACCACATTCTCGTCGCGCGCGTTCGCCGACTACGTGCCCGAAGCGGACGCCGCCGTTGTGCGGCGCATGAAGAAGGCCGGCTTCGTCGTGATCGGCAAGTCGAACACGCCCGAGTTCGGGATCACGGCCGTGACCGAATCGGAGCTGAACGGTGCGTGTCTCAACCCGTGGGACACGTCGCGCACGCCCGGCGGCTCGTCGGGGGGCGCGGCCGCCGCCGTCGCCGCCGGCGTGCTGCCGCTCGCGCACGGCTCCGACGGCGGCGGCTCGGTCCGCATCCCGGCCAGCTGCTGCGGGCTCTTCGGCATCAAGCCCGCGCGCGGTCGCGTCTCCCCCGCGCCGTACACGAGCGGCTCGCTCGAGCTCTCGCAGAGCGGGCCGCTCGCCGTCACGGTCCGCGACGCCGCCGCGTTCCTCGACGTGCTCGCAGGCTACGAACCGGGCGACGCGCACTGGGCGCCGCCGCCCGAGCGGCCGTTCCTCGAGGAGGTGGGCGCCGATCCCGGGCGGCTCCGCATCGCGTTCACCGCCGAGCCTGCAATCGACCGCGACGTCGACCCACGGCTCGTCGCCGTTGCGCGCAGCGCAGCCGATGCGCTCGTGGATCTCGGCCACGACGTCGTCGAACGGACGCCCGCGTGGCGGGAGCCCAACGTGCTCGGCAAGTTCGCGTACCTCTGGCAGGTGACGCCGGCGCTCTATCCGGTGCGCGACGAGTCGCTCCTGATGCCGATCAACCGCGCGCTCGCCGAGCAGGCGCGCGCAACGTCGAGCGTGGAGTATTCACAGGCGGTGCTCGGGTTGCAGCGGCTCGCGCGGCGCATCGTCGCGTTCTGGAACGACGTCGACATCGTCTTGACGCCGGGTCTGGCCAAGCTACCGGTGCCGATCGGGTGGGTCTTCGAGCCCGAGGATCCGTGGGAGCAGTTCCGGCGCGCCGGCGAGTTCACGCCGTTCACGCCGATCGTCAACGTCACGGGCCAGCCGGCGGCGGCCGTGCCGTGGGACGTCGTCGGCGGGCTGCCCGCGGGGATCCAGCTGATCGGGCCGCCGGCCGGCGAGGCTCTTCTCTTCCGCGTCGCGGCGCAGCTCGAGGCGTCGCACCCGTGGGCGCAGCTTCTACCCGATCGCGCCTGAGAGCTCGCGCGCGAGCTGCCGCGCGCGACGCGCGTCCTGGGCGACGACGAGACACGTGTCGTCGCCCGCGAGCGTGCCGAGCACGAGCGGGTGGTCGAGCCGATCGAGTGCGCGGGCGATCGCGGGCGCCGAGCCGATCTCCGACTGCACGACGACGATGTTCTGCGCCGGCACCGCGGAGCGGCCGAACTGGCGGAGCAGAGCCCCGAGGAGCTCGCGCGGCTCGGCGCGCCGGTCGCGGTCCGGAAGCATGTAGCGGAGGCGCCCGAGCGGGTCGCGCGCCTTGGCGAGCCGCAGCTCGCGGATGTCGCGCGACACGGTCGCCTGCGTGACCTGGCACCCGGCGCGGCCGAGCGCATCGAGCAGCTCCTGCTGCGTCCCGAGCCGCTGGCGCTCGACGAGGCTCGCGACGAGCTTCTGGCGCTCCGCCTTGGAGAGCTGGCGGTCGGCGTGCATAGGCCGAGCATTCCCGATGCGGGCTCGACGGCCAAACGTTTAGACCGGACCGGCTGCGGCAAGGCCATGAACGGTGCTGCGCAAGGCGATGTGGACGGGGCTCTACGCCGCGTTCGGCGCCGCGGCGACCGTCGCGGCACGCCGGGCTGCGTCGAAGGTATGGCGCCTCGCAACGGGCGAAGAGCCGCCGACGAAGAAATGACGAAAGGCGATCAGGCCATCCAGTCAGTCGCGGACAGGCTCGAGCGCCTGGTTTCGGGCGCGCAACGCGCGGGCGGCGTCAAGGCGAAGCTTGCAGATCGGTTCGCCGACGATCCCGCGTTCCTACGCAAGCTGCAGCCGAGCCTGGTCGCGGCGCGCGCGAAGGGCAGGCCGCCTCGCGAGGACAGGGCTCGACGGGCCACTGCCCCGTCGGCACCCCAGCTCGAACGGCCGCCGTCAACGAAGCGGCGCGGCGGCTTGAGCCCGTGGCTCGTGGTTGGCGGCGCATTTGCGGCGGGGTACCTTGCCGCAAAGGTCATCGACTGGAGGAGCCATGCCCACCCACGCTGAACGCGGCACGAACGGCGGCCTCGGCGGCGCCGCCAAGATTGTCGCCGAGCACGCATCCTCTCTCGCCCGGCTCGAGCTCGAGCTGGCGACGCTGGAGCTGAAGCGCAAGATCGCCGCCCTCGGCATCGGGATCGGCCTCGTCGCCGGCGCAGCCCTGTTCGCGCTCATCGGGCTCGGCTTTGCCTTCCTGACGCTGGCCGCGGTCCTCGACACGTTCCTCGCGACGTGGCTGGCGCTGCTGCTGGTTACCGTCCTGCTACTGGGGCTCGCCGGCGGGCTCGCGCTGGCCGGGCTCCGCCTGATCAAGCGCGGCTCCCCGCCGGTACCCGAGCAGGCGATCCGCGAGGCGAAGCTGACGACCGGAGCTCTGAAGAGCTGATGCCCTCAAACGGACGCACAGCGGAGCAGGTGCGGCGCGAGATCGAGGCGGAGCGCGAGGAGCTCGCGGGCGCGGTCGAGAACCTGCGCGGAGAGATCGGGCACGTCACGGACATCGCGGGCAAGGTCAAGGAGAAGCTCCCGCTCGTCGCGGGGGCGGCGGCGACCCTCGGCTTCGTGCTCGCCGGCGGAATCGGGGCGACGATGCGCTACGCAGCCCGCCGCGGCCGCGAGGGCGACGAGAAGGCGCACGTCGGCCACTGGTCGGTCCGGCGAAAGTAAGGGTCTTACCGCCCGGTTGACGCAGCGCGGGTCGTGCTCAATCGTCAGTGAGTGAGATTCGCCGAGGTCACGGCACTCGTCTTGGCAGCCGCTGCGCTCGGAGGGAACGCCAGCGCAACGATCGGCTCGGAAGCGTCCACCACGCGCGCGTGCGGCACTCTCGCGGTTGGAATTGGGTGGCACCTCGCCGCTACTCCGAACGTCACCTGCAGGTCCGCACGACAGCTGATGGCCACGTACTTCCCACGCGGAGGCAATCGCCAAACGCAGATGGTCGTCTACCGGTACGTCTGCACGAGGCGCGACCTGCCTGATGCGGAGCACATCCGCTGTTCGCGTACCAACCGCGTAGTGGCCGCGAGATCCTTCGGCTTTTGATCGGTCGTTCCTTAGGCTCCCTGGCTGTCGCTGCCGCGTGCGGGGTCGTCGCGGCCGGTTGTTCATCGCACAGCACGCACCGGGGTCTGCCTCGAGACTCGCCGCGGATCACACCCTGGGTGTCGATCGGTAGCGCGAGCCTTTTCATGACGCGAGAACAGGTCGAGAAGACCTACGGCCGGCCGGTTGGGACGAAGCGCTACAGCGACTGGTTCCCGGTCGGGACGAAGTACCACGGGAAGGTTCTCGAAACGTCGCGGTACCAAGTGCAGGGCGGCTTGCTGCCGGTCTGGTACGTCGACGACCGCGCCAAGGTGCTGGAGACGACGAGCCCTCGCTATCGCTCGGCGGGCGGTCTCCGCGTCGGTCGGCGCGCCCGCGGCGAGCGATGTCCAGACGCGCCCGCCGGGGTGTGCATCGGCGAGTTCTCCTACGACGACTGCACCGGCCTGGCGATTCGCAGCGTCGACGACGGGAGGATCGACGTGAACCTGCAGCTCGCCGGGCGCGGGTTCCATCTCCGCAGCCTCGTAAAGCAGGGCGACCGCGTTCGGCGGATCTTCTTCGGCGAGGCCGACGTACTGCTCACCTGCTTCTGAGGCCAATCGCAAACGTGCCTGGCACCTTTGAAGGTGCCACGCACCGGTCTTACGCGCGCAGCTCGGCCTCGAAGCGCTCACGTAGCGCGCCGACGATCGCCTCACGCAAGCGGACTCCGTCGTCGTCGGACAGTGTCCGCTCGGCCGATTGGAATGCGACCGAGAAGGCGATCGACTTCTGCCCGC
>JBKPRG010000067.1:0-5903 GCA_046765815.1 Actinomycetota bacterium | reverse complement strand
GACGACGCCCGTGTGGTTCTCTTCCTCGCCGATCGGGATCTGGATCGGCACGGGGTTCGCGCCGAGGCGGTCGCGCATCGACTGCACGGCGGCGAAGAAGTTCGCGCCGGTGCGGTCCATCTTGTTGATGAACGCGATCCGCGGAACCTTGTACTTGTCGGCCTGGCGCCAGACGGTCTCGGACTGCGGCTGCACGCCGGCAACCGAGTCGAAGACGGCGACCGCGCCGTCGAGCACGCGCAGGCTCCGCTCCACCTCCACGGTGAAGTCCACGTGCCCGGGCGTATCGATGATGTTGATCCGATGGTCGCGCCAGAACGCCGTCGTCGCCGCAGACGTGATCGTGATGCCGCGCTCTTGCTCCTGCGCCATCCAGTCCATCGTCGCGGCGCCCTCGTGCACCTCACCCATCTTGTGGGTGCGGCCGGTGTAGTAGAGGATCCGCTCCGTCGTCGTGGTCTTGCCCGCATCGATGTGGGCCATGATCCCGATGTTGCGGACGCGGTCCAGCGCCACTCTGGTCTCAGTTACAGCCAAATCCCTGTTCTTTCCTTTAGATGCTTACCAGCGGTAGTGCGCAAAGGCCTTGTTGGCCTGCGCCATTCTGTACATGTCGTCCTTGCGCTTGAACGCGTTGCCCTGCTGCTCGAGCGCGTCGAGGATCTCGCCGGCCAGCTTGTCCTCCATGTGCTTCTCGCGCCGGTCGCGCGAGTAGGTGACGAGCCAGCGGAGCGCGAGCGTGCGGCCGCGGCGCTGCGGCACCTCGACGGGAACCTGATAGTTGGCGCCGCCGACGCGGCGCGAACGGACCTCGAGCACCGGCGTGACCGTCTTCACGGCCTGCTCGAGCACCTCGACCGGCGGCCGGCCCGTGCGCTCGCCGACCTTGTCCAAGGCGCCGTAGACGATCGCCTCGGCGACCGACTTCTTGCCGTCCCTCATGACGCGGTTCTGCAGCTGCGTCACGAGCTGGCTGTCGTACACGGGGTCCGGCGTGACCGGGCGCGGGGTGATCTCTGCGCGGCGGGGCATCAGCTTCCCTTCTTGGCCCCGTACTTGGAGCGCCCCTGCTTCCGGTCGGCGACGCCGCCGGCGTCGAGCGCGGCGCGGATCACCTTGTAGCGGAAGCCCGGCAGGTCGCTCGTGCGGCCGCCGCGGATGAGCACAACCGAGTGCTCCTGCAGGTTGTGGCCCTCACCCGGAATGTAGGTGCCGACCTCGACGCCGTTCGTGAGGCGGACGCGTGCGATCTTGCGGAGCGCCGAGTTCGGCTTACGAGGGGTCGTTGTCGAGACGCGCGTGCAGACGCCGCGCTTCTGCGGGGCTCCCGCGAGCGCAGGGGTCTTGATCTTCGCCTTCTTCTTGGCGCGTCCCTTGCGAACAAGTTGGTTGACGGTCGGCATGCTGAGGCTAGGTCTTCTCTTTCAGGTCGTATGCACACAGAAGGACGGCGGAGCACGCGGCTCACGCCGAACCGGCCGGGCATGGTACCGAAACGGGGCCGCTACTGCAACGCCAGGAAGGGCGCGTACTCGGTCAAATCGATGTTCGCGGGCTGCGGAAGCTGGTCTGCGCGGCACGTCAGGCGCCCCAGAGACTGGTTCTGGCGCCGGCGTGACCAGACCGCGAATGCGTCCTCTTTCTCTTGGCCTAGAAGGGCCCGTCTGACGGCCGGCGCGGCCTGGGCGTAGGGGAAGGAGCCGAGCGGCGCCGTTTCTCCGACCTGGCGTGCGTTTGGCGGGATCGGCTCGGTCGCGAGGAGCACCTGCGTGCGGTTCCGGAGGCGAACGAGGCGCGCCGGGTCGCCGGCGTGGGTCTCGTACCAGGCCCTCGCCTCCACGTCCGTGGGTGGCGAGACGCGGAGCGTGGCCTCGACAGCCAGGCGGCGGAGCTCGTCGGCGAGGATCTCGCGCGCGAGGCCGCGCGTCAGGCGGGCACCGGTCAGCGCCGCCTGGTACGCGCCGCGGTTGCCGTGGAAGCGCTGTGCGATGACCTGGTTCTCGGCCTGGGTGGCGTCCGCAACCGGACGGGCCTCGGCGAGCACGGCGTGCGCGAACGCGGCCGAGAACGCGACGTCGCGGTCGCCCGTGAACCGCGTGAGGGCGGCGACGTCGGTCGCGAGCACCTTCGTCTTCGCCCCGAGCAGGCAGACAGCGTCGGCAGGCAGCGTCACGCCGACGGTGACGTTCTGGTCGAGCTCGGCCGGCGGCGGGCAGAGCGAGTGGTCGCGCGTCCAGAGCCAGGCGCAGGCGACCTTCGGCTTGTCGGGGTCGTTGCCGGCCGGGTTGAAGGCGGCCCAGCCCCAGCTCCACACGCTGGCCAGGTCGAGCTCGGCCGAGACCTGCTTCGCAGCCAGCGCCTCCCACTTCACGACATCGAGCCACTTCGACAGCGGTTGGAGGCCTTCGCGGCCGCCGGCGTGGATCGTCGAGCTGAAGGTGAGCATGAACCCGAGCCGGTTGGTCGGGATGCCGATCTGGATCAGGTCCTGCATCCGCTGCCGTAGCGTCGAGCGGACGCGCAGGCCGCCCGCGAGCGGGCCCTGCTTCGAGACGGACGGGCCGGAGAAGTAGACCTCGGGGACGATGTCGGCGACCTGGGCGACGCTACGCCACCAGTCGTCGGCGACGGGGTCGTGGGTGTAGGGGCGGTTCGAGAGGAGCAGGAACGGCCGGGCGCCGCGCTCGGCGAGGCGTTGCAGATAGGCGATCACGTTCGCGCGGTACTGGGCGGTCGTCGCCGTCCAGGGCGTCGGGTTCTGCGCGCCGAAGAGCTCGTTCTCGGCGATCAGCGGGTGGTCGCAGGCCGACGAGGCGGCCGCGGTGTCGAAGAGCTTGTCGGCGCGGTCCTTGATCACGCCCGGGTCGGCGGGCTGGGACGGCGTGCCGACGCGGTTCGAGAGGTAGAGGTCGAAGTAGACGGTCTTCGCGCCCTTGGCCCGAAGCTGGGGCGGGATGATCAGCCCGGACGCGGCGCCGACGACGCCGGGCCGCGCGAAGATCGTCGACCAAAAGGGCACCTGCCCGTCGGCGTAGTCGACCCAGAGCGGCTGCTCCTGCGGCAGCCCGCACGGCAGCGGCAGCTGAGCGGGCGCCGCCCCGCGCGCCGCACCGGCGACCGCGAACAGTGCAACGGCGACGACGACAAACCGCGAAACGGTGTCAGACACTTTTAAAGGTGTCTGACACCGTTTGAACGCTCGTCTCACACCGCGAAATGGTGTCAGACACTTTTGAAAAAGTGTCTGACACCAGTTGAGACGTCAGTCGTCCAGGGGCGAATCGACTTCCGGGGTCTCCTCCGCCTCGCCGCTTTCGTGCGAGGTGGTGAGCTCCGCGCCCGGCTCGCCGCCGAAGCTGGCGTCGAGCGAGCCGAAGTCGATCGCGCCGCCGTCCTGGCCGATCTCCTCGAGCGCCTGGAGCAGCGTGTCCCGCTCGTAGGCCTCGCGGACGATGGGCTCGGACGGGCGGATCTCGATCGTCCGGTACCGCTTCAGGCCCGTAGCCGCCGGGATCAGCTTCCCGATGATCACGTTCTCCTTCAGCCCGAGCAGCCGGTCGATCTTGCCCTCGATCGAGGCGTCGGTCAGCACCTTCGTCGTCTCCTGGAAGGAGGCGGCGGAGAGGAACGACTCCGTCGCGAGCGACGCCTTGGTGATGCCGAGGATGAGCGGCTCGAAGGTCGCCTTCTCCCCCTTCTTCACCTTCGCGTTCTCGCGCTCGAGGACGACCTTGTCGACGAGCTGGCCGGGCAGGAGATCCGTGTCCCCGTTCGACTCGACACGCACCTTCTTGAGCATCTGGCGAACGATCAGCTCGATGTGCTTGTCGTGGATCTCGACGCCCTGGCTCTTGTAGACCTTCTGCACCTCGCCGACGAGGTACAGCTCGGTCGGCGTCGAGCCCTTGAGCGCCAGCTTGTCGGTCGGGTTCTGCGAGCCCTCGTTGAGCGGGTCGCCGGCCTCGATCACCTCGCCGTTCGACACCAGCAGGCGCGTGCGGCGCGGCAGCTGGTACTCGAGCGGATCGGCGAGCTCGCCGTCGGGCCCGACCTCGGTCGGGTGGACGAAGATCTTCGGCCCGCGCTCGGTCTGCTCGAGCTCGACGCGTCCCGGAGCCTCGGTGAGCACCGCGGCGCCCTTCGGGTTCCGTGCCTCGAAGATCTCGACGACACGCGGGAGACCGTGCGTGATGTCCGCACCGGCGACACCGCCGGTGTGGAAGGTCCGCATCGTCAGCTGTGTGCCCGGCTCGCCGATCGACTGCGCGGCGATGATGCCCACCGCGTCGCCGATCTCGCACATCTCGCCCGTCGCCGGGAAGATGCCGTAGCAGGTGCGGCACACGCCGGTCTCGGCGCGGCACTTCAGCACCGACCGGACGGGCACCGTCGCCTCCTCGCCGATCTCGGCGGAGATCTCCTCGAGCATCGCGATCGTCACGATCTGGCCCTTCTCGGCTACCACCGTCTTGCCCGGCTTGCCGGACGCGAGCGGCTTGTGGACGTCGTCGGACAGGACCCGCCCGAGCAGCGACTTGTTCCAGCCCTCGGACGTACGGAGCGGCAGCTCGAGGTGATCCTCGGTCTTGCAGTCCTCCTCGCGCACGATCACGTCCTGCGAGACGTCGACGAGACGCCGCGTCAGGTAGCCCGAGTCGGCGGTGCGGAGGGCCGTGTCGGCGAGGCCCTTGCGCGCGCCGTGAGTCGAGATGAAGTACTCGAGCACCGACAGGCCTTCCATGAAGTTCGCCTTGATCGGGCGCTCGATGATCTCGCCCTTCGGGTTTGCCATCAGGCCGCGCATGCCGGCGAGCTGGCGGATCTGCTTGAACGATCCGCGCGCCCCCGAGTTGGCCATCATGAAGACCGGGTTCAGCTCGTCGAAGTGATTCTCCATCGCTCCGGCGACCTCGTCCGTGGCCTCCGTCCAGATGTTGACGATCGTCTCGTGACGCTCCTCCTCGGTGATCAGGCCCATGTCGTACTGGCTGTGGACCTCCTCGACGCGCTTCTCGTAGCCGGAGAGGATGGCTTCCTTGTCCGGCGGGATGATGATGTCGTTCTTCGAGATCGTCACGCCCGCGCGCGTCGCGTAGCGGAAGCCGAGCGACTTGATCGTGTCGAGCACCGGCGCCAGCGTGTGCGCGCCGTACCGGTCGGACAGCGACAGCACGTAGCGGTCGGTGTCCGGCTTGGTGAGGGTCTGGTTGAGGAAGTCGAACTCGAGCTCCTCCTCGGGCGGCAGCAGGTCGTCGAGCGCCCGGAAGACGGCCGAGTTGAACAGTACGCGGCCGGGCGTCGTCAGGTGCAGCTCGCCGTTGAACCGGAACTCGACCGGCTCCTGCAGCTCAACCGCCTTCATCTCGAGGGCGACCTCGATCTCGTCGGCCGAGTCGAAACGCCGCGGGTGCGGCTTCAGCTTCGACGCCTCGGTCGCGTTGAGGTCCTTCTGCGAGTACGTAAGGAAGTAGATGCCGAGCACCATGTCCTGTGTCGGCGTCGCGAGCGGGCGCCCGCTGGCCGGCGAGAGGATGTTGTTCGACGAAAGCATCAGGATCCGGGCCTCGGCCTGAGCCTCCGCCGACAGCGGCAGGTGGACGGCCATCTGGTCGCCGTCGAAGTCCGCGTTGAACGCGTGACAGACGAGGGGGTGCACCTGGATCGCCTTGCCCTCGACGAGGATCGGCTCGAACGCCTGGATGCCGAGGCGGTGGAGCGTCGGAGCGCGGTTCAGCAGAACCGGGTGCTCCGCGATCACCTCTTCGAGCACGTCCCAGACCTCGGGCGTCATCGAGTCGACGTACTTCTTCGCCGCCTTGATGTTCTGCACCGACTTGCGCTCGACGAGCCGGCTCATGATGAACGGCTTGAAGAGCTCGAGCGCCATCAGCTTCGGCAGGCCG
>JBKPRG010000066.1:0-38765 GCA_046765815.1 Actinomycetota bacterium | reverse complement strand
GCCGAGCGCGGCTGGCCGGCCGTCTGGCTGACGCCGCTCCTCAACCACCCGCCGTTCGTCGAGATGCTGCGCGCCCGCACTGCGCCCGCGCTGCTGATCGGCGGCACGAACGATCCCGCCTGGGACGGCGACTTGGCCCGGAAGCTCTCAGACGACGTCCTGGAGCTCGACGGCGCCGACCACGGGCTGGCGCGGATCGAGGATCTGCGGCCGATCGTCGACCGTATTACCGCCTTTCTACACTGAGGGCATGCAACAGACGCTCGACGTCTCGAACGCGGTCGCCGCCGAGCTGGCCGGGATCTCCGACGGCGTGCTCGACGCGCTCAAGGAACGGCTGCAGTGCACCGTGCGCCTGCGCGGCAATCAGCTGACCCTCGAGGGCGACGACAGCCATGTCGAGAACGCCCGCGCGGTGATCGACGAGCTCGTCGAGCTGGTCGAGGGCGGGCACCAGATCGGCTCGCACACCGTCGACGCCGTGCTCGGCACGATCGAGGCGGGCCAGGACGTGCGTGAGGTCTTCGAGGCCGTCGTGTGGCGGCATCGCGGCAAGAAGATCGCGCCGAAGACCGTCACGCAGAAGCAGTACGTCGACTCCATCCGGCGCTCCACGGTCACCTTCGGGATCGGCCCCGCCGGCACCGGCAAGACGTACCTGGCGATGGCGCTCGCGGTTGCGGCGCTGCACGAGCGCGAGGTGGCGCGGATCATTCTCACGCGCCCCGCGGTGGAGGCCGGCGAGCGGCTCGGCTTCCTGCCGGGCGACCTGATGGCGAAGGTCGATCCCTACCTGCGCCCGCTGTTCGACGCGCTCTACGACATGCTCGACCCCGACAAGGCGCTGAACATGATCGACCGCGGCACGATCGAAGTTGCCCCGCTGGCATATATGCGTGGGCGCGCGCAACCGGTGTCAAGCGGCGTCCTGACGCCCGGCGGATTTCAGCCGATTGGCAGTCTGCGCATTGGCGATCTCGTCGTTGGCTCTGACGGCCGCCCCACACCCGTAATCGGCGTCTACGCGCAGGGTCGCAAGGAGATTTTCCGGGTCAGGGCGCAGGACGGCGCCTCGACGCTTTGCTGCGGCGAGCACCTGTGGCACGTCTACATACACGCGGATCGGAGGCGCGGCAAGCCGGGCCGTATCCTCGAAACGCGCGCCATGATCGGCCGTCTGCGCACCGCTGCGCACAAGCATCGGTTCGAGCTACCGCTGCTGTCGGAGCCTGCTGCGTTCGAGTCCATGGACGTGCCCATCGACCCGTACGCGCTCGGCTTGCTGCTTGGCGACGGCTGCCTCACTGGGAGCACGACCCCGTCATTCACGACGGCAGACCTAGAGCTGGTCGACGCTCGAGAGATCGCGTTCGACGATGTCGGAGTCGTGTTGGAGCCGAAAGGCGACTACAACTACGTGCTCCGCCACACGGAGGGCCACCGCGGCGGCCCAATCGTTGCCAACCCAGCGATGACCGCCCTGCGTGCGCTCGAGCTCGCCGGGACCTATTCGCACACGAAGTTCGTTCCTGAGCCGTACCTGTTCAACTCGTCAGAAGTACGCATTGCCCTGCTTCAGGGCCTGCTCGACAGTGAGGGCGTGCTTGTTGCTCAGCGCGGCAGGACGTGCCGGATTCAGTACACGACGTGTTCGGAGCGGCTACGTGACGATGTCCTGTGTCTCGTCCGCGGGCTCGGCGGCGTCGCGTACTGGCGTCGTCGAAAGGCTGACGGGCGCGCTCCGGGGCGGGCGAGAGGTCGGACAATCGGGTATCGCCATGGCGCATTCGTGATGGACATTCGGCTGCCGCATGAGATCGAGCCGTTCCGTCTCCGGCGCAAGCTCGAGATCTACCGTCGTGAGGGCGGCGGCCGCCCGATGCGGTTCATCGACTCCATCGAGCCGGCCGGCGAGGAGGAGACGGTCTGCATTCAGGTTGCGGCTGCAGACTCGCTGTATGTGACCGAGGACTTCCTCGTCACGCACAACACGCTGAACGACAGTTTCATCATTCTCGACGAGGCCCAGAACACCTCGCCGGAGCAGATGCAGATGTTCCTGACGCGCCTCGGCTTCGGGTCGAAGGTCGTCGTGACCGGCGATGTGACCCAGATCGACCTGCCGCGCGAGCAGCGCTCCGGGCTCCTGCACGTGCGCGACGTGCTGCGCAACATCGACGGCATCAGCTTCGTCGAGTTCGGGCACCGCGACGTCGTCCGCCACAAGCTCGTCCAGCTCATCGTCGAGGCGTACAAGGAGCACACGGACGAGCGGAACCGATGATCGCCGTCGAGGTGTCGAACCGGAGCGGGGTGGAGGTCGACGAGCCGGCTGCGGTCGCGCTCGCCGGGAAGGTGTTGCGGGCCGAGGGTATCGCCGACGGCGAGCTGGGAATCACCTTCGTCGGCGAGGAGGAGATGAGGGCGCTCAAGCGCGAGCATCTCGAGCTCGACGAGGTGACCGACGTGCTCTCGTTCCCGATCGACGGCCGCGAGCAGCTTCCCGAGGGCGTGCCGCGCGCGCTCGGCGACGTCGTCATCTGCTCCCACGTCGTCGGCGACGAGTGGCGGTGGCCACTGACGCACGGCCTGCTGCACCTGCTCGGCTACGACCACGGGCACGAGATGGAAGCCCGTGAGGAGGCGCTCCTCGCGTGAGGCACGGACCGAGCGTCTTCGAGTCCTTCAACTTCGCCTTCGAAGGGATCATCCACGTGCTCCGCACGCAGCGGAACATGCGGATCCACTTCGCGATCGCCGTTGGGGTGCTCGTCTTCGCGTTGATCGTGGACGTGACGAAGCTCGAGCTGATCGCGCTCCTGATCTCGATCACGTTCGTGTTGATCGCCGAGATGCTGAACAGCGCCGTCGAGGCGGCGATCGACATCGCGACGACGGAGTTCGACCCGATGGCGAAGCTCGCGAAGGACGTCGCCGCCGGCGCGGTGCTGATCGCATCGACGAACGCTCTCGTGGTCGGGTACCTCGTCTTCGCCGGCAAGGTCGCGGACCGCTCGTCGCATCTGCTCGACCGTCTGCGTCACCAGCCGGCGGAGCTGACGCTCGTCGCGCTGGTGCTGACGGTGATCATCGTCGTCGGCACGAAGGCGTATACGGGGCGCGGCACGCCGCTGCGCGGCGGGCTGCCCTCCGGGCACGCGGCGCTCGCCTTCGCGGGCTGGATGGCCGCGACCTACGTCGCGGGCTCCGACCATCGTTTCCTGATCTCGTCGATCGCGCTGATCATGGCGCTGCTCGTCGCGCAGACGCGCGTCGAGTCGGGGATCCACTCGGCGATCGAGGTCACGTACGGAGCACTCGTCGGAGCGCTCGCGACGTTGGCCGTCTTCCAGGTGTTCTCGTGAGCGATCTCGTCGAGAAGGCCGAGCAGGTCGCGCAGAACGCGTACGCGCCGTACTCGCAGTACCTCGTCGGTGCCGTCGTGCGCACGAAGGACGGCAAGGAGTTCGCTGGGATCAACGTCGAGAACGCCGCGTACCCGCTCGGCGTGTGCGCGGAGAAGACCGCTATCTCCGCGGCCGCGACCGCCGGCTATCGCCCCGGGGACATCGAGGCGATCGGGATCACGGCCTCGCCCTGCGGCGGCTGCCGCCAGTGGCTGTACGAGTGGCGCATCGACGATGTCTCGTACCGCCGCGAGGACGGCTCGATCGGGCAGGCGGCGGCGGGCGAGCTGCTGCCGGACGGCTGGGACCTGCCCGCGTGAAGTCGGGCTTCGTGGCCGTCGCCGGACGGCCGAACGTCGGCAAGTCGACGCTCGTCAACGCGCTCACCGGCGCCAAGGTGGCGATCGTCTCGGATAAGCCGCATACCACCCGCCACCGCATTCGCGGGGTCCACACAGCGGACGAGGCCCAGCTCGTGCTCGTCGACCTGCCGGGTTGGCAGAGGCCCGTCGACACGCTCACCGAGCGGATGCAGGAGCGCGTGCACGAGACGATGTCGAGCGACGAGCTCGACGCCGTCATCCAAGTCATCAGTGCGCGAGACCGCATCGGCGCGGGCGACCGTTTCGTCGCGCGGCACGTCTTCGCGCTCGGCGTGCCGGTCGTGATCGCCGTGAACAAGGTCGACCGTCTGAAGCACGGCCACATCGCGACGCAGATGAAGCAGGCGGCGACGCTGGGCGATTTCCACGCGCTCCATCCCGTGAGCGCGAAGACGGGCGACGGGATCGATGAGCTGCGGGCGGATCTCATCTCGCTGCTGCCCGAGGGGCCGCTCTACTTCCCACCCGAGACGACGACCGACATGCCGGTCGACGCGCGCATCGCGGAGCTCGTGCGCGAGCAGGCGCTGCGGCTGACGCGCGAGGAGGTGCCCCACGCGCTCACTGCGGAGGTGGTGGAGGTCGACGACAAACACGTGCACGTCCGGCTCTACACGGAGACTGAGAGCCAGAAGCAGATCCTGATCGGCAAGGGCGGCTCGATGGTGCGCGAGATCGGCCGCAGCGCCCGGCCGCACGTCGAGGCCTTGCTCGGACACCAGGTGTACCTCCAGCTACAGGTCAAAGCGGCGCCGAAGTGGCGCCGCAACCAGACCATGCTGGAGCGGCTCGGGCTTTAAAGCGAGGCCCGGCGATACACTCGACGGCGTGGCGCAGGCGCCCGCACTTCCTCGTGGCTTCGAATTGCCGCTCAAGCAGCGGCTTCCGCGCATCGGGTCGATCGACCAGGTCGCCGTAGAGGCGCGCGCGGGCGAGCTCGCGAAGCGCAGCATCAAGAAGGAGGCCAAGGTCTGGGCGCTCGAGCTCGCGATTCGCTGCTGCGACCTGACCACGCTCGAGGGGCAGGACACGCCGGGCAAGGTCGCTGCGCTCTGCTCGAAGGCCGTGCGCCCCGACCCGAGCGACCCGAGCGTGCCCTCGGTCGCCGCCGTCTGCGTCTACCCGAACCTCGTCCCGACCGCCAAGGAGCGCCTGCAGGGCAGCGGCGTCAAGGTCGCGAGCGTCGCGACCGCGTTCCCGTCGGGGCAGAGCCCGCTCGACGTCAAGGTGCGCGATGTCGAGGACGCCGTCTCCTTCGGCGCCGACGAGATCGACATGGTGATCGACCGCGGCGCGTTCCTCTCCGGCCGCTACGCGAAGGTCTACGACGAGATCGTCCGTGTGAAGGAGGCCTGCGGGGACGCGCACCTGAAGGTGATCCTCGAGGTGTCCGAGCTCGGCACGTACGACAACGTGCGCCGTGCGTCACTGCTTGCGATGGCCGCCGGCGCCGATTTCATCAAGACCTCGACCGGGAAGCTGCCCGGAGCGGCGACGCTGCCGGTGCAGCTCGTGATGCTGGAAGCGATCCGCGACGTCCACGCCGAGACCGGGCGCAAGGTCGGCATGAAGCCGGCCGGCGGAATCCGCACGGCGAAGAACGCGATCCAGTACCTCGTACAGGTGCACGAGACGCTCGGGCCCGACTGGTTGACCCCGGATCTGTACCGGCTGGGCGCGTCGAGCCTCGTCAACGACATCCTGATGCAGCTGCGCAAGGAGAAGACGGGCGCATACCAGTCGAAGGACTACTTCACGAATGACTGACGTCGAACGGAGACAGGACCGCGCGCCGGTCCCCGCCGACTGGACGTACGCGCCGGCGCCCGAGTCGACCGAGATCGTCAAGCTGCGTGAGCGGTACGGCCTCTATATCGGTGGCGAGTGGATCGAGCCGGCGGAGCACTTCACGACAATCGCGCCGCGCGACGAGTCGCCGCTCGCCGAGGTAGGCCAGGCGTCGACGGCCGACGTGCAGAACGCCGTCGGCACCGCGCGCGAGGCGTTCACGAGTTGGTCGCAGCTTCCCGGCTCGGAGCGCTCGAAGTACCTGTTCCGCATCGCACGCATCCTCGCCGAGCGCTCGCGCGAGTTCGCCGTGCTGGAGAGCCTGAACGGCGGGAAGCCGATCAAGGAGTCCCGCGACGTCGACCTGCCGCTGGCCGCCGCGCACTTCTTCTACTACGCGGGCTGGGCGGACAAGCTCGAGTACGCGTTCCCGAACCGCGCGCCGAAGCCGCTCGGCGTCTGCGGCCAGATCATCCCGTGGAACTTCCCGCTGCTGATGCTGGCGTGGAAGATCGCGCCCGCGCTCGCCGCCGGCAACACGGTCGTGCTGAAGCCGGCGGAGACGACGCCGCTGACGGCGCTCCTCTTCTGCGACGTCGTGCGACAGGCGGAGCTGCCGCCGGGCGTCGTCAACATCGTCACCGGCGACGGCTCGACAGGCGCGGCGATCGTCGACTCCGACGTCGACAAGATCGCGTTCACCGGTTCGACCGAGGTGGGCAAGGCTATCCAGCGGCGGCTCGCCGGCACCGGCAAGAAGCTGACGCTCGAGCTTGGCGGCAAGGCCGCGAACATCGTCTTCGACGACGCGGCGATCGACCAGGCGGTCGAAGGGATCGTCAACGGCATCTACTTCAACCAGGGCCACGTCTGCTGCGCCGGCTCGCGGTTGTTCGTGCAGGAATCGATCTACGAGCCTGTTGTCGAGAAGCTCAAGCGCCGCATGCAGACGCTCCGCGTCGGCGACCCGCTGGACAAGAACACCGACGTCGGTGCGATCAACTCGCGCATGCAGCTGGAGAAGATCGAGGAGCTCGTCGCAGCGGGAAAGGAGGAGGGCGCAGAGGTCTACCAGCCGCCGTGCCGCCTGCCGGAGAAGGGCTACTGGTTCGTACCGACCGTCTTCACGAACGTCGCGCAGAGCTATCGCATCGCGCAGGAGGAGATCTTCGGCCCGGTGCTGAGCGTGCTCACGTTTCGTACCCCGGACGAGGCGGTCGAGAAGGCGAATAACACTCCGTACGGGCTCAGCGCCGGCATCTGGACGGAGAAGGGCTCGCGCATCCTCTGGATGACGGAGCGCATGCGCGCCGGCGTCGTCTGGGCGAACACGTTCAACCGCTTCGATCCGACCAGCCCGTTCGGCGGCTACAAGGAGTCGGGCTTCGGCCGGGAAGGCGGCCTGCACGGCCTCGAGCCGTATCTCTCCTTCGGCTAGAAGCGCACAGACCCGTGGGCACGCTCGATGCAAGCGGTGTGGCACACGCTGTGAACCCGTTCGTCACTGCCGAAGGGGTCGATCGTGAGCACAGCCACGTGCCCGGCCGGGCCGCCCTCAGGGATCGTGATCCGGCCGCCGCAGAACCAGCATGGGTCGGGCAGAGCCCCATCGGCACCGGCCTTCAGGTTGACGACGTTGACGTCGACGTCGAAATGGCTCTTGACCTTCGGGAACAGCTTCATGCGCCCAGCTTAGGGGACGTATCCTGAACGACGTGAGCAGGCTCCCCGTGAAGAAGACGTACAAGCTTTTCATCGGCGGCGCGTTCCCGCGCAGCGAGTCCGGCCGCACCTACGAGGCGCAGGGCCAGAACGTCGCGCGCGCGTCGCGCAAGGATGTCCGCGACGCCGTGCAGGCGGCCCGCGGCGCGCAGCCGAAATGGGGCTCGGCGACCGCCTACAACCGCGGCCAGGTGCTTTACCGGATCGCGGAGATGATGGAGGCGCGCGTGCCCGAGTTCGCGGAGCTCTGCTCCGGCCGCGACGAGGTCGAGCGCGCGATCGACCGCTGGGTCTGGTACGCCGGCTTCGCCGACAAGCTCGCGCAGGTGCTGGGCTCGTCGAACCCGGTCGCCGGGCCGTACTTCAACTTCACGATCCCCGAGCCGACCGGCGTCGTCGCCGTCGTCGCGCCGGAAGAGCCGCCGCTGCTCGGGCTCGTGTCGCGGCTCGCCCCGGCGCTGACGGGCGGCAACGCTGTGGTCGCCCTTGCCTCGGAGTCGCAGCCACTCGCCGCGATCGAGCTGGCGGAAGCGATCGCGACGAGCGACGTCCCCGGCGGCGTCGTCAATCTGCTCACCGGCCACCGCGCCGAGCTGGCGCCGTGGCTCGCGAGCCACATGGACGTGAACGCGATCGACGTCACGGGCGCCGACGGCCTCGTCGCCGACCTCGAGACCGCCGCCGCCGAGAACGTGAAACGCGTCGTCCACGGAACGCGCGACGGCCAGTCGCTGCACGACATCTCGGCGTTCATGGAGCTCAAGACCGTCTGGCACCCGATCGGCACATGAGCCACTACTCCGAACTGCGAGACATCGAGCCGCTGCAGATCTGGGACGGCGTCGTCGCGCGTGCGCTGAGCGGCGCCGAAGCGACGCTGGCGGCGATCGAGCTCGATCCCGGCGCCGTCGTGCCCGAGCACGCGCACGTCAACGAGCAGACGGGGATCCTCGTCCGGGGTAGCCTGACCTTCACGATCGGCGGCGAGACGAAGGAGCTGCAGCCGGGCGCAGCGTGGGTGATTCCCGCACACACGCCGCACGCGGTCGAGGTTGGGCCCGAGGGCGCGAGCCTCGTCGAGCTGTTCGCGCCGCCGCGCGCGGACTGGGGCGGGCTCGAGCGGCTAGACGCCGACACCGATGTTGCGACATTGGGACTCGCGTGACCGGGTCGCGACGACTGAGCCAGCGGATCTCGGAGGGCGACGGCATCGCCGTCATCGCCTGCGTCGAGGACACGGGCGGCGCGCGAGACGCCGAGGCCCAGGGCGCGAAGGCGATCGCGATCGCGGGGCCGATCGACGGCATCCGCGAGGCGACGACCCTGCCGCTGCTCTGGATCGGCCGCGGCGAGCCGGCCGACGCTGACGCGATCCGCCTGCGGCCCGAGGACACGTATCACCACCCGCACCTCGAGCCCGTCGTCGACGTGCGCGACGAGGACGAGCTCGAGCTCGCGCTCGAGCAGCGCGATCCGGAGATCTTCCTGCTGGCAGCGCCCGAGGACGACGACGACGCCGATCCGCTCGACGCCGTGCTCGAGCTGCTGCCCGACGTGCCGGCCGGGAAGCTCGCGATCGCGCACGTGGACGTCTCGAGCCGCGCCGAGGTGCTCGCACTCGAGCGGGCGGGCATCGACGCGGTGCTGGTGAGCGAGGCGAAGATCGCGCATCTCGTCGGCACGCAGCCGTTCGATGTGTAGCTCGCTACCCTAGGCCGCGTGAAAGGCCTGCTCACGGCCGCGCTGCTCGTCTGCGCGGCCGCTCTCCTGACCTCCGGCTGCGGCGACGCCAGGAAGGCAGCCGCGGCGCCGGCCGCCCCGGCAAAGCCGCATTGCGCCTACGCGCGCGGCTGGCAGAAGCTCGCCAACCGCATCAAGGCGCCGGTGTACTGCCCGGGCTGGCTGCCCGACCCGCTGCAGGGGAAGATCGGCGGCGAGTGGAACAACATCAACTCGGTCTCGCCGGACCGCAGCTACCTCGAGAGCTTCGTCTGGCAGGAGACCGGGGGAGGCGCCGCCGGCGGAGAGCTGCACGTCAACCTGCGCGGCTATCCGGGCGTGACGAAGATCCCGACCTGCCGCACCGGCGGCGCCGACAGCCAGAACGTGCCGTGCTTCGCCGACGCCCGCGGCTGGGTGACCGCGAACGGCATCAGGGCGCACCTGTACACGGTCAACCAGGACGCCGACGCCTGGCACGCGCTGCTCCTCTGGCGGCGTGCCGGCACGCTGTACACGCTCTCCGAGCACGTGGCCCCGCCGTTGACGTACGCGCATGTGGTGCGGTACCTGAAGCGGGAGCTCGCCTCGCTCGTGCTGATCAAGCCCGCGTAATGAAGCTGACCAGGCGGCAGTTCGTCGTCGGCGCGGCAGCCGGCGCGGCCGGCGCAGCCGGCGTCTACGAGCTCGTCGACCAGCTTTCCGGCTCGTCGACCGCCCGCACGACGAGCCCCGTGCGCTTCCGCGAGCAGCATTTGCTCGACGGCATCCGCGTCGTGAAGGAGAACGACGTCGAGGTGCTCGTGCCGCCGCTCCATCACCGCGTCCTGACCGCGCGGCTCGCGGTCGACCCCGCCGACCTGCGCGACGCGCAGCGCACCCTCGAACAGACGCTGACGGGCCTCGAGGGCGACTACGCACCGTCGCCGGCCGGACTGGGCGTGACCGTGGCGTGGGGGAGGCCGTACTTCGAACGATTCGTCCCGAGTCCCGCGCGCCGCCTGATCCCGCTCGACCGCCGCGCCGGTGGGTCGGTCTTACTCGATGCCGAGCGGTTCCCCAGCGACCCACCGGACACTCGGCTCGAACAGAACCACGTCGCGTTCCTTCTGCGCTCGGACGTCCACGACCACATCGACGACGCGGCGACGCGTATTCGCGCGACCAAGCTGTTCACAGTCACGTCGGTGCGCCGCGGCTTCGCCGGCGGCGGCTTCGACGGCGGGCAGTCGCTGCCGAAGCAACTTGCGCTGGCGGCGCAGATCCCAGGCGCCGACCTGATCCCCGACACCTCCGAGCTCTTCCTCGGCTTCACGTCGACGCAGAAGGCGGGCATGGGGCCGGGCACGATCGCGAACTTCGAGACGCTCGGGTACGTCGACTTCCACGGCAGCGACTACTTCCGCCACGGCACGCACATGCACCTCTCCCACATCCACGAGGACGTGGAGGCCTGGTATCTGAACTTCGACTTCGACGAGCGCGTGTCGACGGCGTTCCGGCCGAACCTGGACATCCCGCAGGGAACGCAGACCGTCCGGCAGGGGCCGCAGGACGTCTCCACCGACGCCGACGTGCACCGCACCTATCGGCGTACAGGCCAGATCGGGCACAGCGCGTCGATCCAGACGACCTCACGGCTGCTTCAGGATCACATCGGCGCCGACGGCACCGTGTTTCCGAAGGGCACCGCGGTACCGGTGCGCGCCGACTTCAACACGCTCGACAACCCCTTCGCCTGGTCGGAGCGCCCGGACGAGATCGGCGTCCTGCCGGCGGCGGGCGTCCACTTCGTGGTCTTCAACCCGACCGGCGACGATTTCCGCCGCAACCGCCGTGCGATGGACGGCCTCCTGCCCGGCGGCAAGGTCGAGTTCGAGCCGCGCGCGCGCGGTCAGGGGTTCAACTCGGTGCTGTCGACGACGCACCGGCAGAACTTCCTCGTCCCGCCGCGCGTGCACCGGAGCTTCCCGCTGGCCGAGATCTGAGCGCGACCGCGATCGCCGCGGTGAGCGTCGAGCCGCCGAGTCCCAGCGTCAGGTCGCCGAGCGTGTCCGTGTAGGCCGTCTTCAGCTCCTTCGAGTGTCGGATGAAGGCGAAATACTCGCCGACCTCCCAGAGGATCGCTGTCGCAGCGCCGAAGCCGACGATCAGCCAGAAGACCTCCCAGCGCCGGTCGATCACATGGGCGAGGCCGACCGCGACGGCGCCGGTGAGGATCGCCCAGTTGACGAAGTGGTTGGCGTCGTCCCACCAGTCGACGGTGTCGTACAGGTTGAGCGCGTTGCCGACCGTGTCGATCAGGAACGGGAGGACGAAGAGCGCGTCGATGGCATACGGGTACGGCGACCGGCGGCCGCGCAGCGTCCAGATCGCCGGCACGAGCAGCGCCGCGGCCGAGTAGCCGACGAGCCGCCAGCCGAACGCCTTGCCCGCGAAGCGTTCGAGGCCCGAGAACGCGCCGAACGCGAGCAGCGCGACCAGCGAGAGCTTGACCGCCGCGTCGATCCAGAACAGGCGAGGTCTAGCCATCGCGACCTAGATGATCCCGCCATGCCCGGATGGACCGACCCGGCGTGGCTGGCCGAGGCGATGGCGTGGATCGAGGCGCAAGGCGTCGAGCTCACGGGCGCCGTCGAGCAGCCGCACGTGCGGCCATGGTCGACGGTGCTCCGCCTGCCCACAACCGAGGGCGTGCTCTGGTTCAAGGCGAACCATCCGTCGCTGGCGCAGGAGGCGGGGGTCGTCTCGATCATCTCGCGACGGCGGCCCGACCTCGTGCCCGAGCTCGTCGCCGCTGACCTCGAGAGCGGCTGGATGCTGATGCGCGACGGGGGGAAGCGCTTGCGCGAGGTGATCGAGCGCGAACGCGACCTGGCGCGCTGGTTCGACCTCCTACCGCAGTACGCCGAGCTGCAGATCGATCTTGCCGGCGATGCGGATGCGCTCGTCGCGGCCGGGGCACCCGACCGTCGGCTCGCGGTTCTGCCGGCTGGGCTCGGCGCGCTCGAGCTCTCCGCTGAGCAGTCCGCGCGAGTGCAGGAGTGGTGCGAACGGCTCGCCGCGTACGGCGTCGCGGAGACGATCCAGCACGACGACTTCCACGACGGCCAGATCTTCGTGCGCGACGGGCGCTACCTCTTCTTCGACTGGGGCGACGCCTGCGTCTCGCATCCCTTCTGCACGCTCTCGGTCACGCTCGAGGGCGTCCTCCGCTGGGGCCTCGACGACATCGAGGACTCGGTGGACATCGCGCCGTTCCGCGACGCGTACCTCGAGCCGTTCGAGCGCTACGCGCCGCGCGACGAGCTACTCGAGGCGACGAGCATCGCCTGCAGGCTCGGCTGGATCAGCCGCGCGTTGTCCAACAACGAGCTGGACGTCGCGCTCGGCGTTCAGAACGAATCCGACGCCCGCGAGGAGGTCAGGCGCCGGCTCGAGCTCGCTTTTTCCCGCTCGCCTTAGCCTTCGCCTTCTGCCGAGGCTCGACCATCGCCGCGCCCGACGCCGGGGCGACGATGCTCTCGTGCCCGTCGTCCCAGCGGACGCGCAGGCGTGGCGGATCCTGCATCAACACCTCCTCGACCACTCCCGCACGGGACTGCTGTCCCACCCGTTCGGACTCGATGCGGATCCTGTCGCCAACCTCACACTTCACAGCGCTCGCCCCCTTGCTGCTCGTTCGGTCCGTCGCGCTCTCTTCTATCGCCCGTGACCCGGAAAGGCAAACGGCCACTGGTGGGGCGCGAGCTCAGCCGAAGAAGGCGCGGGCGACGTCGTACCAGTCGTCTGTCACGGTCTTCAGCTCCGCCGTTGCTTCCTCGAGGGAGACTGCGACGACGTCCTTGCCCCGCAGGGCTGCCATCTGCCCGAACTCGCCCGCCTCGACGAGGTCCGCCGCCTTGAGGCCGAAGCGCGTCGCGAGCACGCGGTCGTACGCGGTGGGGGAGCCGCCGCGCTGGATGTGGCCGAGCACGGTGACGCGGGTCTCGAAGCCGGTGCGGCTCTCGATCTCCTCACCCAGCCTCTCGCCGACGCCGCGCTTCGCGAGCAACTTGTGGCCGAACTGGTCGACTTCGCCCTTGTCCTCGGCGCCCGGGAGCTCGCAGCCCTCGCTCACGACCACGATCGAGAAGTTCTTGCCACCCGCGTGACGCTTCCGTAGCTCGCGCTCGACCTCGTCGAAGTCGACCGGCCGCTCCGGGATCAGGATCACGTCGGCGCCGCCGGCGATGCCGCTGTGCACAGCGATCCAGCCGGTATGGCGGCCCATCACCTCGACCACCATCACGCGGTTGTGCGACTCGGCTGTGGTGTGCAGGCGGTCGATCGCCTCCGTGCAGATCGCCACGGCGGTGTCGAACCCGAAGGTGAAGTCGGTGCCGGAGAGGTCGTTGTCGATGGTCTTCGGCACGCCGACGACGGGCAGCTCATGCTCGCCGTAGAGCTTGGCCGCCACTCCGAGCGTGTCCTCGCCGCCGATCGCCACGAGCGCGTCGAGCTGCTCGAACGACGCGCGCACCGAGTCGACGCCGCCGTCGACCTTGTAGGGATTCGTGCGGGTCGTGCCGATGATCGTGCCGCCGCGCGGCAGGATCCCTGACACCTCCTGGCGGCCCAGAGGTTGGAACAGCTGCTCGACCATGCCGCGCCAGCCTTCGCGCACGCCGACGACGTCGTGGCCACGTGACCACGACCTGCGCGCGACCGCGCGAATGACGGCGTTCAGACCCGGACAGTCGCCGCCGCCCGTCAACACCCCGATCCTCATATTGATCTGAGTCTACGTTCACGACGAACGCGCGCTGACAGGTGGCGGGCATGATCGACCGGTGTTCAAGTTTGCGTGCGCGCTGCTCGTCTCGGCAGTGGTCGCTGCCTGCAGCTCGGCCGTCTCGTCAGGTGAGCCGGCCGGGCTGCATAACTCCGCGCCGTGCCCCGGCGTCTCGGGCTACACCTGCTCGACGCTCGCCGTGCCGCTCGACCACTCCGGTCGTGTGACCGGCACGCTGAACCTCGCTGTCGCCAGCGCGGACAACAGCGACGCGCCGAAGGGCGTCCTGCTGCTGATTGCGGGCGGGCCGGGACAGGCGGCTGTCCCATTGCTGCAGCGGATCCCGGCGATCCTGGGCGCCGAGCTGAAGGCCTACCGGATCGTCGTCTACGACCAGCGTGGGACAGGTGCCGGCGCGCTCGACTGCGGAGCTCTGCAGGACGCAATGGGGACGTCGGACCTCACTCCGCCGTCCGCGGCGGCGGTTCAGGCGTGTGCGCGCAAGGTCGGCGCTCGACGGCAGTTCTTCGGCACCGACGACGTCGTCGCCGACATGGAGTCGCTGCGCGAGGCGCTCGGAGTCCAGCAGTGGACGCTCGATGGGATCTCCTACGGGACGTTCGTCGGCGAGCGATACGCGCTCGCGCATCCCGACCGCGTGAAGAAGCTCGTGCTCGACTCCGTCGTGCCGCATGTCGGGTTGTCCGATCTCGGAGTCGTCGAGTTCCGCGCGACGGCGCGTGTTCTCGGCTCGGTATGCGGGACGCGGTGCGTCTCCGACCTTGCCGCCGTCGTGCGTGCGAGACATGACGGTCCGCAGCTGCTCGACGCGCTGACCTTCCTGAGCATCGTCGACCCGACATACCGGTCGCTCTTCGACGTCCCGTCGCTGCTCGCCGACGCGCGAGGCGGCCGGCTCAGCCAGCTCCGGTTTCTTCTCCTGACGACGCACCGGGCCGCCGCGGCGCCGGCGTCCATTCTCGACCAAGGCCTGCATGCGAGCGCAATCTGTGCGGACTGGCGCTACCCGTGGGGCTCGTCGGCGGCAGCGCTCGCGGGCCGCGAGGCCGTGCTTAACCGCGCCGCCGCGAAGCTGAGCCCGCGGCAGCTCTACCCGTTCGATCGCGCGACGGCGAGCGGTAACGGGTTCATTCGTCAATGCCTGCCGTGGACGCCCACGCCGGCGACCCCGCTCGTTACCGGCAAGGTGCGCGTGCCGACCCTGCTCGTGAACGGCGACCACGACCTTTCGACGCCGCTCGCGTGGGCGCGCCAGGAGCTGAAGCTGATCCCGAACGGCAGGCTCGTGGTCGTTCCCGGGGCCGGGCATTCGACGCAGGCGCGCGCGCTGAGCGGGGTCGGCCGGCGCGCTGTCGCGGAGTTCCTCCTGGGCTGACGTCAGACTCCGGCGTTATGCGCCGGATCGACATCGTGGCGTTCGCCGTTGCGGTCTCGGCGACCGTGCTGGTCGCTGCCGACCAGGGGAGCTACTTCGAGCGGAGCTGGCCGTGGGTCGGGCTCGCGCTCGCGGCAGCCGGCGCGCTGGCGCTGCTGGCGCCGGGCGACCTGCGGGCCGGACGCGCGGAGCTGACGTTCGTCGCCGCCACGGTGGCGATCACTCTTTGGACGCTGGTTTCCTGGCTGTGGTCGGAAGAGCCGCCGAACACGCTGCAGGAGGCGCTGCGGGCGCCGATCTACATCGCCGCCGCGGTTACGTTCGTCGCGCTCGCCGGCATGGGCGGCTCCCTCGGGCTTGCCTGCGGGGTGGCGGTGGGGACGGCGGGGCTGGCCGCCTACGCGCTTCTCGATCGTGGGCTCGCGCCAACAGAGGGCGAGCTCCTGGCCGCGCCGCTTGGCTACGCCAACGCGCTCGGGGCGCTGTGCTCGATTGGACTCGCCATCCTCGCTGTCCTCGCTTGGCGCGTGCGGAGAGCTCCGTACCTTGCCGGGGCGGCTTTGGGGATGTCGGCGGTCCTGACTGTTGCCATGTCGCTGACGTCGAGCAGGGGGAGCTGGGCGGCGCTGGGGGCGGCGCTCTTCGTCCTGGCCGCCGGGCGTTTCCGGGCACGCGCAGCGCTCGTGGTCGCGGCGGGGCTGGCCGCGGTCGGGGTGGCCACCGCCTTCGCGACCATGCCACGGCTGCTGCAGGCGCGCGGCGACTACTGGCATGCGGCGTGGCACGTGATCGAGCGCCATCCGCTCGGCGGCAGCGGGGCGGGAACGTACGACCTCGCCTGGGCGGCCTATGGCGATCTCACGCGGTGGGGCGAGGCGCTCGACGCCCACAGCCTCTATCTCGAGACGCTTGCCGAGCTCGGCATCGTCGGCCTCGTCTTCGTTCTTGCGCTGCTCGCGCCCGCCGTCGTCGCGGTGCGGTCGGGGCGCCTGCCGCTCGGCTCGAGCGCGGCGCTTGCAGGCGGGGTTGCCTTTCTCGTTCACGCCGGCCTGGACTGGGACTGGGAGTTCCCTGCCGTGACCGTGGCTGGAATCGCCTGCCTGGCGGCGGCACCGCCCAAAACGGGGCCTGTGCTCGGCCCGAGGCTTCGAGTCACCCTTTTGGTGCTGGAAGGAGCCGTCCTGGTCATCTACGGTTCCTATCTGATCATCCACAATGTCTGACAAGAGCACGCCGCAGGTTTAGTCTGTACCGGGGTTCCTCTTGCTGACAGACCGACCCTGACCCCGACCGAAAGGTCTTGCTCGATGACGACAGCACGTAAGCCACTCGCCACCGTTGTCCTGGCACTCCTCGCGGCCGTCGCTGTGATGGCGCTCGCGGGCGTGTCGTTCGCAGGCAATGGCCATGGCAAGGGCGGCGGCGGGTCGGCAGGCGCCCAGTACAGCTCCGGGGGGAAGCAGTACGGCAAGCATCGCGTGACGCTCTGCCACAAGGGCCACACGATCTCCGTGGCTCCGCCCGCCGTGAAGGCCCACCTGAAGCACGGCGACCACCTCGGCGCCTGCTAAGGCCCAGCCTCGCACCGCTCTACGAAACGCCCCGGCTGAGCCCGGGGCGTTTTCGTTGGATCACCCTTCAGGGGATGCTGAGCGGCAAGTGACCGGGCGATCTGATTCCCGATAACAGCGTCACACGCGTTCCAACGAGGCGGCGCTGGAACCAACATCCCTGAGTAAGGAGAACGTCCTGTGCGATTCATTCGTGTCTCGCGAACGCGTGCTGTCGTTGTTGCGGTGATCGCCCTGCTTCTTGCGGTCGGCGTCTACGCGTTTGCAGCGTCCAACACAGTGCCCGGGACCGAGGCGGGGTCAGGCTCGGGAGCAATCAGCGGCTACACGGTCAGCAGCGTCGCCTACGGGTTGAACTCGACGACGCCGACCAACATCGACTCCGTCACGTTCACGATCGCGCCGACCTCGGCGGGCACGGTCAAGATCCAGCTCGCCTCCGGCGGCAGCTGGTACGCGTGCAGCAACACCACCGGCAGCGTCTCCTGCAACACGACGTCGCCTCAGGCGACGGTAGCGGCGGCGACGCAGCTGACGGTGGTCGCCACGTCATGATCAAGACAGCGGTGGCGGTCGTGCTCGGCGCGGCCGCCGCCGCTGCGGCTTGGTGGTTTCTCGCGCCGCCGGCACTCGGCGGCTCGACCTCGCTCGCGATCGTCGACGGCAACAGCATGTTCCCGACGTTCGAGCGGGACGACCTCGTGTTTCTGAGACCCTCGTCCACCTACCGCGTCGGTGACGTCGTCGCGTACCACAGCACGCTCCTGCGCCGGGTCGTGCTGCACCGCGTCGTCGCGGTGCACGACGGGCGGTACACGTTCAAGGGCGACAACAACAGCTTCCTCGATCCGGAGCAGCCGACTCGCCGCGCCTTCATCGGCAAGCGCTGGTTCGGCATCCCGGCACTCGGGCGTCTCGCCACGTTCCTGCACACGCCTTGGATCGCCGCGGTGTTGGCCGCGCTGCTCGTCCTCGCCTGGGGGCTCGGCGGCGCACCGGAGCCCGAGCCGACGCGCGCGCCCGGGTAGCCATGCGGACAGCTGCCGTTCTTGTCGCAGCCTGCGGTCTTTGCCTCTTCGTCGGCGCCCCGGCGTTCACGGCCAACAACACCGTCCCGGGTGGGACGGTTTCGTCGTCGACGTTCGCGATCACCGCGGACGCGTTGAAGCCGGCCGCGTGCGCCGGCGTCTCGCTGACGTCGATCGTCTCGGGCACGACCGGCACCGCGGGCAACGATCTACTACTCGGCACCTCAGGCGTCGACGTGATGAGCGGCGGCAACGGCAACGACTGCATCGTGGGCGGAGGCGGGGCGGACACGATCGACGGCGGCGCGGGCACCGACGTCTGCATCGGCGGTCCGGGCCTCGACGTCTTCCTCGTCACCTGCGAGACGCAGATCCCATAGGCGCGTGTTAGACACTAGCCTCCTCCGTCAAGATGGCGCCCATGGTCATCAACCGCATACGCGAAGCCCTCCACGAGGGCGGGCCTGGCCTCGTGCTCAGGAAGGCCCGTAACCAGACACGCGCACGTTTGACCGTGATTCCTGCCAGCCGTGCCCTGCACCGCCGGGTTCAAGGCGCGCCGGAGATCGAGCAGGCTGTCGAGCTCGCCTTCGACTTCCGGTTCGACCGGCTGTCGGTGAGCCCGCAGCAGAAGCGTTCGGAGATAACGGCGCTGCTTCGTTATCTCCGGCAGAGCCCGCCGCGCACGGTCGTCGAGATCGGCACGGCCTCCGGCGGGACGCTGCTGCTGCTGGCGACCATCGCCGCCGACGATGCCACGCTCGTCACGGTCGATCTGCCGCGCCATTTCTCCCGCGCGCGGCTCCACCGTGCCGTGGCACGGTCACGTCAGACGATCAGAACCGTCCGGGCCGATTCGCATGCGCCCGAGACGAAGGCGCTGGTGCAGCAGCTGATCGGCGGCACGCCGGTGGACTTCCTGCTCATCGACGGCGATCACCGCTACGAGGGTGTGAAAGCCGATTACGAGACCTACGCGCCTCTCGTCCGCAGCGGTGGAGTTATCGCCTTCCACGACATCGTCCCTGGGCCCGAGGAGTATGTCGGCGGCGTCCCAGCGTTCTGGCAGGAGGTGAAGCAAGGAAAGAAGACGCGAGAGTTCGTCGAGGACTGGAGCCAGGGCGGCCTCGGCATCGGCGTGATCGAGCTCGACTGATCGGTCAGGTGCCGAAGGAGGGAATCGAACCCTCACTCCCCGAAGGGAACCGGATTTTGAGTCCGGCGCGTCTGCCAGTTCCGCCACTTCGGCCGGCGCCGGAATGGTAGCCCTGTTGCTTTTGTGCGAACCGCAGTAGAGTCGCACCACCTTGGCTGCGGATGCCACCGTCTCAACCCCTCTGAGCCGGCTGCGGACGCCTAGCGTCACGGGCGCGCTGGGCGTCATCTTCGTGCTGTTCATCGGACTCTGGCTCGTGGTCAACCTGATCAAGACGCCGGGCGACTTCTTCGAGGTGACCTCGATCGGGATCACCAACGGCTGCGTCTACGCCCTCGTCGCCCTGGGCTACACGCTCGTCTACGGCATCCTCGAGCTGATCAACTTCGCCCACGGCGACGTGTTCATGCTCGGCGGCATGTTCACGATCACGTACAGCACGCACTTCTTCAATCTGCACAACGGCCAGGGCCCGGTGATCGTGCTGATCGTGGTCGCCACGCTGATCCTGACGATGGCGACGTGCGGGCTGCTGAACGCGATGATCGAGTTCTTCGCGTACCGGCCGCTACGCGGAGCGCCTCGACTCGCGCCTCTGATCACCGCGATCGGCGTCAGCTTCATCATCGAGGATGTCGCGCTCGCCGTCTGGGGGCCCGAGTACGTGAACCTCTCGCACTACGACTTGCCTCGCTCGGCCATCTTCTCCATCGGTTCGTTCGACTTCCGCTGGAACAGGCTGATCGCGATCAGCATCACCGTGCCGGTGCTGCTCATCCTCACCTACCTGATCCGGAGCACGAGGCAGGGCAAGGCGATGCGTGCCACGGCTCAGGACATGGACGCCAGTGCGATGATGGGCATCAACGTCAACCGGACAATCTCCTTCACGTTTCTGATCGCCGGCGGGCTCGCTGGTGCGGCCGGCATCGTCTACTCGCTCTACTTCACGAGCGTCAAGTTCGACCAGGGCTTCCAGCTCGGTCTGATCGCCTTCACCTCCGCCGTGCTCGGCGGGATCGGCAACCTGCAGGGCGCCGTGCTCGGCGCGGTCCTGATCGGGCTGCTGCAAGGCTGGAATGAGGGGCTCGGCTGGCACTCGCCGGGATCAGACTGGACGCAGTCGATCGTGTTCGGAATCCTGATCCTGATCCTCGTGTTCCGGCCCGCCGGCCTACTCGGCGAGCAGACGCCGGAGGGTGGATGACAGCGAGCGTCATCGAGACGGTCGGCTTCCGCAACAAGCTGCGGGCGCGCTGGCGCGCGCTTCCGGAGACGACGCGGCTGGGCATCTCGGTCGGCGTTGTGGCTGCGATCGGCATCCTGCTGTTCTTCGTCGACCACTCGCTCGGCTACGCGGTCCTGCTCGCGGGCGTGATCTACCGCGTCGAGAAGCTGCCGACGCTGCAGCTGCGCTGGGCCGGAATGGGGGCGCTGGTCGTGTTCCTCGCCATCCTGGCGCTGGCCTGGAGCACGCCATGGTCGCTCGTCCTGCTCCTGGCGTGCATCTTCGCCGTGCTCGCGATCCCCGGGCCTCAGCGGTCGAAGGTGCTGCCGGCTGCGGCCGTCCTCGCGGCTGTGATGTATCCGTTCTACCTCCCCAAGCTCTTCACGCTGCCGATTTTCGGCTCCTGGCCCGACGTCGCGACAGGCGTCTACATGCTCGTGTTCATGATGATGGCCGTCGGCCTGAACATCGTCGTCGGCTACGCGGGCCTGCTCGACCTCGGCTACGTCGCGTTCTACGCGACGGGCGCCTACACGGCGGCGTGGTTTGCGTCGCAGCAGTTCTCAGGGCAGAAGTGCCCGACGAAGGGTGTCAGCGTCGAGAACTGCGCGCAGGCTCTCGTCCCAAAGCGCGAATGGAGCTTCGGCTCGGTCGGCGTGCTTCCCGGAACCGGCGGGCTGCACGTCTCGCTCTGGCTGCTGCTCATCCTCGCCGGCATCATCACCGCCTTCTTCGGCGTGGTCATCGGCCTCCCGACGCTGCGCCTGCGCGGCGACTACCTGGCGATCGTGACGCTCGGCTTCGGGGAGATCCTGCCCCAGGTCGCGCGCAACGGCGACAACTTCTTCAACACCGGGTTCAACCTCACGAACGGACCCAACGGCATCACGCCGCTCGACTCGCCCGGCTTCGGCCACGGCCTGTCGGACCTGACCGGCGGCGTCCTCCCGTCCAACTACCTGCAGTGCTGCAACGCGAAGGTGCTCGGCCACCAGATCGCCGGCAACCCGGACGTCTATTACTGGACAGCGATCGTGCTGCTCCTATTCACGGTCTTCTGCTCGTTCCGGCTGCAGTTCTCCCGCCTCGGCCGCGCCTGGATCGCGATCCGCGAGGACGAGACGGCGGCGGCGGCGATGGGCGTGCCGCTGATGCGCACGAAGACTTGGGCGTACGCCAGCGGTGCGTTCTTCGGCGGCATCGCCGGCGCGTTTTACGCCGCCTTCAAGAGCAGCACCTACCCGGGCGACTTCTACTTCAACATCTCCGTCTTCATCCTCTGCATGGTCATCCTCGGCGGCATGGGGAACATCTGGGGCGTCCTCGTCGGCGCCGCGTTCCTCTCGTACCTGAACGTGTTCGGGCTCGGCGAGACCGGCCACTGGATCAACACGCACATCCACGCGGGCGGTTGGCACCCGAACATCGACGCGCAGCTCTACCAGACCGGAATCTACGGCGTGATCATTCTGATCGTCATGCTCTTCCGGCCCGAGGGCCTGATCCCGTCGCGCCGCCGTGCGGCCGAACTGCACGAGGGCGTGCACGACGAGCCCCTCTACGACGTGGCGCGCACGGGGACCGAATGAGCGCGAACGGCGAGATCCTGCTCGACGCGCAGAACATCCGAAAGGAGTTCGGCGGCCTGATTGCGGTCAACGACGTCTCGTTCACTGTTCCGCGGGGGAAGGTCGTTTCGCTGATCGGCCCGAACGGCGCCGGCAAGACGACGTTCTTCAACATGCTGACCGGCGTCTACAAGCCGACCGCCGGCAGGATCGTCTTCCTCGGCGAGGACGTCACGGGCAAGCCGCCGCACGCGATCACCCAGCGCGGCATCGGGCGCACCTTCCAGAACATCCGCCTGTTCCAGAACATGACGGCACTCGAGAACGTGCTGGTCGGCATGCATTCGCGCATGAAGGCCAACCTGTTCAACTCGGTCATCCGCACGCCCTCCGTACGGCGTGAGGAGAAGCGCGTGCGCGACCGCGGGCTCGAGCTGCTTCAGTTCACGGGGCTGCGGCGCAAGTCGGGCGAGGCGGCGAAGAACCTGCCGTACGGCGACCAGCGCCGACTGGAGGTGGCACGCGCTCTTGCGACCGAGCCGAAGTTGCTCCTGCTCGACGAGCCGACCGCGGGCATGAACCCGCAGGAGTCCGCGGAGTTCACCGCATTCCTGCACACGCTGCGCGACGAGCACGACCTGACGGTGCTCATGATCGAGCACGACATGCGCGTCGTGATGGGCGTCTCGGACCGTGTGTCGGTGCTCGACTACGGCGAGAAGATCGCCGAGGGCCAGCCGCGCGAGGTGCAGAAGAACGAGCGCGTGATCGAGGCGTACCTCGGCAAGGCGGCGGTCGAGGACATGAAGCGGCAGGGCCTCGCATGAGCACGAACGGCACCACGCCGATCCTCGAGATCCATGACATCCATACGTACTACGGCGCGATCCATGCGCTGAAAGGGATCTCGCTCGAGGTGCGGGAAGGCGAGATCGTCACGCTGCTCGGCGCCAACGGCGCGGGCAAGTCGACGACGTTGCGCTCGATCAACGGCCTCAACCGGCCGCGGCAGGGCCACATCCGGTTCCTCGGGCGCGACATCACGTCGGTGCCGGCGCACCAGATCGTCAAGCGCGGCATCGCCCAGTCCCCGGAAGGGCGCCGGCTGTTCCCGCGCATGAGCGTCACCGAGAACCTCGAGATGGGTGCGTTCCAGCGCAACGACCGCGCCGGCATCCGCGAGGACATGGAGCGCGTCTTCCAGCTCTTCCCGCGCCTGCAGGAACGCCGTCATCAGAAGGCGGGGACGATGTCCGGCGGCGAGCAGCAGATGTGCGCGATCGGCCGTGCGCTGATGGCGCGGCCGAAGCTGCTGCTGCTCGACGAACCGTCGCTCGGCCTCGCGCCGATCTTCGTCGAGCGCATCTTCGAGATCATCAAGACGATCAACGAGCAGGGCACGTCGATCCTGCTCGTCGAGCAGAACGCGCTGATGGCGCTCGACTCCGCGCACCGCGGGTACGTCCTCGAGACGGGCAACATCGCGCTCTCCGATACCGCGCAGGCGCTGAAGTCGAACGAGCAGGTGCGGAAGACGTACCTGGGCGAAAACTAGGCGTCTCTCCGCAGCACCCAGAAGCGGCCGGCGCGCTGGAAGACCGCGGCCCAGACGACCAGCACCACGATTGCGGCGGCGCCCGACATCGGGATCACGCGGTCGGTCGCGCCCGGCGGCAGGAAGTGCTGCGCCGCGGCGACGTCGATGTACTTGCGCGCGCTGCCGAGGCTCGTGATCGAGATCAGGAGGTGCGCGACGATCGCGTTCCAGGCAATCAGGACGCCGACGACGACACGCGAGCTGGCGAAGGCGGAGAGCCCGATCGCCAGTGCCACGTCGACCGAGGTGATCGCGACGAGGTACGCGGCGTAGTGCCAGATCTCCGAGCCGGTCGGTTGCGGCTTGTCGCCGGCGAGCGCGAAGGCTCCCAGCACGGCGATGCCGAACCCGGTCGCGAGGAGCGGGTAGAGCACGGCGAGTGCGCCTGGTAGGCGGACGCTGAAGAGCGTGCTCCGCGACCGGCCCGTGACCACGAGCTCGCGGAAGACGCCGCTCGAGACGTCCTGCGTTCCGGCGGCGGAGCCGATCAGGATCGCCGCGACGTTCGCGAGGCCGCCGAGCAGGAAGATGAGGTTCTGGAGGTTCTCGCGTCCGCCGGCCGCGCCGTGGTGCGCCGGGTTCGCAGCGTGCAGCGAGACGAGGACGATCCACGCGATGAGGACGGAGCCGATCGTCAGGATCGCGCACCATGCCATCGTCCCGCGGCGGCGGACGAGCTTCAGCATCTCCGCGGACACGAGGCTCATTCGTTGCTCTCCAGTCGGGAGGTGACGGACAGGAAGGTGTCTTCGAGCGTCGCGCGCGCAGGCTCGAGGCGTGAGACGGCGATCCCGGCCTGCACGAGCAGGCGGTTGACGTCCGCCGGGCCGAGCCCGTCCGAGAGGCCGAGCCGCAGGCCGTGCGGCTCGAGCTCGATGCGCGAGATGCGCGACTCGCCGCTGAGTGCGCTCTGAGCGGCGGCGACGTCGTCGACATCGATGATCAGCATCGGCTCGCCGGCTGCGCCGATCTCACCGACGGCGCCCTGCAGGATCACGCGGCCCTGGTCGACGATCGCGACCTGATCGCAGGTCTTCTCCACCTCGTCGAGTAGGTGCGACGAGAGGAACACGGTGCGTCCTTCGTCGACGAACGAGCGGATCAGGTGCCGCATCTCGAGGATGCCGGCAGGGTCGAGGCCGTTCATCGGCTCGTCGAGGATCAGGAGGGTCGGGTCGGCGATCAGGCAGCGCGCGATCCCCAGCCGCTGGCGCATGCCGAGCGAGTAGGTCTTGACCCGGTCGTTCGCGCGGTGGCCGAGGCCGACGCGCTCGATCGACTCGTCGATGCGCGCGCCGGCGGCCCGGTCGCGGGCGGCGGCGACGATCTTCAGGTTCTCGCGGCCGGTGAGGTGGCCGTGGAAGCGCGGCTCCTCGACGATCGCGCCGACCCGTGCGAGCGCCTCGCGGCGCTTCGCCGGCTGGGGCATCCCGAGCAGGCTCATCTCGCCCGCGGTGGCGCGCGTCAGTCCGAGCAGTGTGCGGATCAGCGTCGTCTTCCCGGCGCCGTTCGGGCCGAGGAAGCCGAACGCAACTCCGCGCGGGACGACGAGGTCGATCGCGTTGACGGCGATGCGCTCGCCGAAGCGCTTCGTCAGGCCCTTCGTCTCGATGACCGATTCCATGCCGTCAAGGTACGGGCGGGATCGGCGGGCCGCATCGGCGGGACGCGTGATCTTCAGCTCTCTCTCAGGTCTGAGCCGCCGAAAACGTGCCTGGCACGTTTGAAGGTGCCAGGCACGAGTGCTCAGGTACCCACGACGACCGGTACGTACGGTGGCGCGAGCAGGTAGCCGACCCGGCGGGCGCCGCGGCCGCGCGCCATCTCGAGTGCGGCACCGAGCCCGTGCACCGGCACGTAGCCGAGCTGGCGGGCGACCTGCGCGTCGCGGCAGCCGGCGATCAGGACGGCGCCGAGTCGATGCGCCGATGCATCGCACGCGCTCCACTCGACGAACGGCTGCAGCGGATGGCACGCACGCCCGGCGCGGTACTCCTCGATCGCCCGGGGATCGTTCGCAGAGCTTCGCTCGGCATCGAGCATCGCGTCGGGGTCGCCCGCCGTGCGCGGGTCGCCGAGCAGCGCACGGTACGGGCTCTGCGTCGGCCGCGGAAAACGCCGCGGGAACGGGTGCAGGATGATCGCGGTCCCTCCGGGCGCGATCGGGGGCCGGTTCCGCCAGAGCCGCAGCGCGAGCCCGAGCGCGAGGTATGCGGCGCTGACCGGGTTCGGGCGCTCGCGCGGCATGAAGGGCGTCGTCGGCGGGACGCCGATCACGAGCGCGTCGACAGGCTCGTCGAGCTCGATTCCCTTCAAGACCGTGCCGCGCAGCAGCGCCTCGGCGTGGGCGACCGAAGGCATGCCGCCGTAGACGACCGAGGCCGTCTGCTCGCGCGGGACGCCGGTCAGGATTCGCTCCCGCAGCCGCCCGGGAGCGACCTGAAACAGCCGCCGAATCCATGAGCCGAGGAGTCGCTCGACGGCAGCCTCGTCGTGCGGGTAGCCGGCGAGCGGACCGCCGACGCGCGGCGCGTTCAACGCGAGGGAGACCCCGATCAGCTGCACGCGCTCGGCGAGTCGGCGCTCGATCTCGACCGCGAGCCGCCAGCCCTGCGACGCGCTCGTCTCGAGCAGCGACAGGGCGCCCGCCGCCCGCAGCGACTCGCGGCCGCTCGCCGCGAGCAGCGCGGCCGGGCCGCCGTGCAGCACCGTCTCCGCCGCGGTCACCGTGACGACGAGATCGGTCTCGACGAGAGCGGGGTTGACGCGCAGGCGAACGGAGCCGACCTGGCCGACGTCGACGAGGTCGCCTGCCTCCGCGTCGTGGACGAGCACGAGCCCGCGGAAGCGGCGCCTGAACTCCGGCGGCACGAGCAGCCCGATCTCGCGCGGTGTCAGCCGGCGCAGCAGGGCGCCCGCGACAAGGATCGTCACCTGCTTCACGTTGCGGCGCTCGAGCTCGTCGGCGACGGCCGCGATCGCCTCGTGGCGCGGGCCGTGCTGCACGCCCGGGATCGGGAGCGCCGGCTGCTCGATCACGATCGTCGCGGTGCTGCCGCGCGTGACGAGCTGCTCGAGCGGTGGCCCGTCGAGCGGGAAGGCGAGCGCGTCCCGGACGGCCGCTGGGACGTCCTCGATCTGGTCGCGCGCCGCGCGCGGGCGAAGGACGACGTCGTCCGCTCCCGGCTCAGCGACGACGATCCGGGAGTCGGCGAGCAGGGGGACGCGGGTCACGTCGCCCGGCGGGCCGCGGCAGCCGAGACGCCGAGGGCGACGAAGATGCCCCCCGACAGCCAGCGCCGGATGCGCGCCGCAGCTCGGCCGCGGCGCAGGCGGCCTGCCAGACCGGCCGCGAGGACGGCGTAGAGCGAGTCCGAGCAGAACGCGATCGCGACGAACAGACACCCGAGGAAGGCGATCTGGCCGGCGCTGTCCGCGAACTGCGGCAGGAACGCCAGGAAGAAGAGCGCGGTCTTCGGGTTGAGCACGTTCACGACGACGCCCTGCGCGAACACGCGCTCGATCGGCGCCGCCTCCGCCGGCACGCCTTGCTCCTCGCGCGTCAGCAGGCGGCGCAGGCCGACGGCGATCAGGTACGCGGCACCCACCAGCTTGACGGTGGTGAACGCGGTCGCGGACGAGGCGATCAGCGCCGACAGTCCTACGGTCGCCGCCGTGACGTGGATCAGCCCGCCCCCGGAGATGCCGAGCGCCGAGACGACACCGGCCCGCCGGCCCTTGTCGATGCTTTGCGTGACGATGTAGGTGACCGCAGGCCCGGGCACGACCGCGAGGGCGGTCGCTGCGAGCGAAAACAGGGCGATCGTCTGCAGGCTTGGCATCGCTTCGTGACGATACCCTCGACTTAGATGACCGACCGGCACCCGTCGCACTCCCGGATGACGTCCCAGACGCGTCGCCGGGAACCACCCACGACCTTGCCAAGGCGTAAAGCCTTGGCTGCGGCCGCGTGCGGCCCCCGGCTCGGTCTGGAACGCCCCCGGAAGCACGCCGGCCACCGGTCGGCCATCTGATGCCGAAGACGCTCACCGGAGTCGAGTTGAACCTCGACGACGCGCCCGCCCGCGAGTGCGACCTCTTCATCGTCGACGGCAACAACCTGGCCTACCGGGCGTTCTTCGCGCTCCCCGAGGAGCTGCAGACGACCGACGGCCAGCCGACGAACGCGCTCCTCGGCTTCACGAACATGCTCTTCAAGCTGCTCAGCGACTACCGGCCGAAGGGCGTCGCGGTGGCGTGGGACTCCCGGCCCGTGCACCGAGCGGCGATCGCCGAGGAGGCGCAAGTCGTCTACAAGGAAGGCCGGCGCGCGATGCCCGACCTGTTGCGGGAGCAGTTCCCGCACTTCCGCCCGATCGTCGAGGCGTTCGGCTACCGCAACCTGGAATTCGAGGGCTGGGAGGCGGACGACGTCATCGCCACGCTCGCGACGCGGGCCGACACGGAGGGGATCAAGACGTGCGTCGTCTCCACCGACCGCGACGCGTTCCAGCTCTGCAGCGCGAACGTCTGCCTGATGATGACGCCGCGCGGCGTGGCCGACGTCAACGTGTACACGCCTGATCGCGTCGAGGCGCGCTACGGCGTCACGCCCGAGCAGGTGCCGGACTTCATCGGCCTCAAGGGCGACACGTCGGACAACATCCCCGGCGTCCCGGGGATCGGCGACAAGACCGCCGGCCAGCTCATCTCGCAGTACGGGTCCGTCGAGGCGGTCATCGAGCACGCCTCGGAGCTCTCGCCGGCGCGCGCCCGCAACATCACCGAGAACGCGGAGACCGCGCTCGTCTCCAAGGAGCTCGCCACGATGCGGCGCGACCTCGACATCGAGTGCGATCCCGCCGAGCTCGTCCTCAGCCCGCCCGACCGGGCCGAGCTGAAGGAGATCTTCCGCCGCTTCGAGTTCCGCGGGCTCCTGAACCGCGTCGACGAACTCGACGCCGCCGTGCCCTCGGCGCCGCTACAGGTCACGGGCGTCGAGATTGCGTGGCGGGAGGGCGCACTCGATTTCCGCGGCGTCGTCGGCTTCGCGCGCGACGGGGATCGTGCGGCAGTGGCGACGGGCGACGAGGTCGTCGTCGGGCCGCTGGAGGATCCGCGCGACGCGGAGATCGTCACCCACGACGCGAAGGCGAACGGTGTGCAGGCCCGTGACGACACGCTCCTCGCGGCGTACCTGATCGATCCGGGCCGCGCCTCGTACGAGCTCGACGACCTGGCTGCGGAGTACGGAGTCGAGCTCGTGCCGTCGCCGCCCACCGACGAGGAGACGAGCGCGCTCGTCCGCCGCGCCGAGACGCCGCGGCGGCTCGTCGGGCCGCTGCTCGAGCGCCTCGAAGAGCGCGACCTGACGCAGCTGTATCGCACGGTCGAGCTGCCGCTGTCGGCCGTTCTGGCGCAGATGGAGCAGGCGGGCGTGAAGATCGACACTTACCGGATGGGCGAGATCACGGCGCGACTCGCCGATCGCGTCGAGGAGCTCGAGACGCAGGCCTACGAGCTGGCGGGCGGCGAGTTCATGATCGGCTCGACGCAGCAGGTTGGGCGCATGCTCTTCGAGCAGCTCGGCCTCACCGCCGGGCGCAAGGGCAAGACCGGCTACTCGACCGACGCGAAGGTGCTTCGCTCGATCCGGCACGAGCACGCGATCGTGCCGGTGATCGAGGAGTGGCGCGAGCTCTCGAAGCTGCTCAACACGTACCTCGGGCCGCTGCCGTCACTGCTGTCCGAGCACGACGGGCGGCTGCACACGACGTTCAACCAGCACGTCGCCGCCACCGGGCGGCTGTCGACCTCCGACCCGAACCTGCAGTCGATCCCGATCCGCACGGAGCTCGGCCGCGAGATTCGCTCCGCGTTCATCGCAGAAGAGGGTCACCGCCTGCTGTCCGCGGACTACTCGCAGATCGAGCTGCGCATCCTCGCGCATGTCTCCGGCGAGCCGAAGCTGCGCGAGGCGTTCGAGCGCGGTGAGGACATCCACCGCGCGACTGCGGCCGAGGTGCTCGGCGTCGATCCCGCGGAGCTGACGCCTGGCCAGCGGTCGATCGCGAAGATGATCAACTTCGGGATCGTCTACGGCATCTCCGCGTTCGGCCTCTCCGAGAATCTGGAGATCCCGCGCGAGGAGGCGCAGCAATACATCGACGCGTACCTGGCGCGCTTCCCGCACGTGCAGGACTTCATCGCGCGCACAATCGAGCAGGCGCGGCAGGACGGCTACGTCACCTCGCTGCTCGGTCGCCGGCGGCCGGTGCCGGAGCTCCGCGCCTCGAACAGGCAGACGCGCGGCTTCGGCGAGCGTGTGGCCGTCAACTTCGTGATGCAGGGCTCGAACGCGGACATCATCAAGGTGGCGATGATCCACATCGCCCGCCGGCTGCGCGAGGAGGGGAGGGGCGCGCGGCTCGTGCTCCAGGTGCACGACGAGCTGCTGCTCGAGGTGCCGGAGCCGGAGGTCTCGAAGGTGCGCGAGCTCGTCCACGCCGAGATGTGCGGGGCGTATGAGCTCGATCCGCCGCTTGCCGTCGACGTCGGCGTTGGAGACAACTGGGCCGAAGCGAAGTAGGCTCAGGCGCACGGCCGTGGCTGGAGCGGGCCCGGGCCGCCGCAGCAACGCTCCGAGAGGCCGTTTCCTAGCCAAACACGGCCTGGGCGCCGATCCGGAAGCCCGACAGAACCTGGCTATACTTCGCGGCCGCTTGGCTAGCCACGAAATCATGGAACGCGAGCCCGGAGTCTGGGTCGAGGGGCCGGACGGGGAGCTCGTCCCCGACTACGACTCGACCTTCCCCGAGATCAACGAGGGGCAGGTCGTGCACGGCACGGTCGTGCGCGTCGACAAGGACGAGGTTCTCGTCGATATCGGTTACAAGTCGGAGGGCGTCATTCCCGTCTCCGAGCTCTCGATCCGCCGCTCGGTCAACCCCGCCGACGAGGTCGCGCTCGGCGACGAGATCGACGCGCTCGTGCTCACGAAAGAGGACGCCGAGGGCCGTCTGATCCTCTCGAAGAAGCGCGCGCGGTTCGAGCTGGCCTGGAAGAACATCGAGGGCGCCGCCGAGTCCGGCGACCCGGTGCTCGGGCGCGTGATCGAGGTCGTCAAGGGCGGGTTGATCCTCGACCTCGGCGTGCGCGGCTTCCTGCCGGCGTCGCTGGTCGACATCCGCCGCGTGCAGGATCTGGACGAGTTCCTCGGCCAGGAGCTGCGCGCGAAGGTGATCGAGCTGAACCGCTCGCGCAACAACGTCGTGCTCTCGCGGCGCGCGGTGCTCGAGGAGGAGCGCAAGGACCAGCGCCAACAGATCCTCGACAAGCTGCAGCCCGGCGACGTGGTCGAGGGGCAGATCTCGAACATCGTCGATTTCGGCGCGTTCGTCGACCTGAACGGCATGGACGGCCTGATCCACATCTCGGAGCTGTCGTGGTCGCACGTCAACCACCCGTCCGAGGTGCTCGAGATCGGCCAGACCGTCGAGGTCAAGGTGCTCGACATCGACCGCGAGCGGCAGCGCATCTCGCTCGGTCTCAAGCAGACGCAGAGCGACCCGTGGCAGCAGGTGCTCGAGAACTACGGCGAGGGCGACGTCGTCGAAGGACGCGTGACGAAGGTGGTCACGTTCGGCGCCTTCGTCGAGATCCTCCCGGGCGTCGAGGGGCTCGTCCACATCTCCGAGCTCGCGCAGCACCACGTCGAGAACCCGCGCGAGGTGGTCTCGCAGGGCCAGCCCGTGAACGTGAAGATCATCGAGGTCGACGGCGACCGCCGCCGTCTCTCGCTCTCGCTGAAGCGGGTCGAGGACAGCGATCCGGTGCAGCCGCGGGCCGACGGCGCCGAGTCGGTGCACACGCGGCCGAACCTCGACCTGTCGGAGGACGTCTTCGCCGAGGCGCCGGTCGTGGAGACCGAGGCTGATGCCGGGGCCGAGCCTGAGCCCGCGGTGGAGACCGAGGACGAGGCACCGACCGCGGAGGCCGACGCAACGGGCGCCGGCGCCGCCGAGACCGCCGAGCCCACCGAGCCGGAAGCCTCCTCGACCGAGGAGTGAGCCGCCCGGTCGCCGTCGCCATCACAGGCGGCATCGGAGCGGGGAAGAGCGAGGCGCTGAAGGCGTTTGCCCGCCACGGCGCGGCGACCGTCTCGAGCGACGAGATCGTCCATCACCTCCTGCGACGCGAGCCGGTGAAAGAGGCGATTGTGGAGCGCATGGGCAACGGCGTGCTCTCGCCCGAGGGGGAGATCGACCGGGGCGCGCTCGGCACCGTCGTCTTCAACGACCGCGACGCGCTGCGATGGCTCGAGGAGCTCCTGCATCCGCTCGTCGCGGCCGAGTACCTCCAGTGGCGCGATGACCTGGCTGCACTGCCGGACGCGCCGGCGGTGTGTGTCACCGAGGTGCCGCTGCTCTACGAGACGGGCGGCGAATCGCGCTTCGACAAGGTGGTCGTGATCACCGCGCCGGAGAAGTTGCGGCGCGCCCGCTCCGACGTTGCGCTGGACGGTCGCGAGTCGCGGCTGCTTCCCGACGGCGAGAAGGCCAAGCGGGCCGACTACACGTTCCGCAACCTCGGTTCGCTCGAAGAGCTGGACGCGTTCGTCGTCTCGGTGATGGCGGACCTCACGACGTCGTGAGGCGGCTCGCCTGGGTGACCCTCTTGTTCGCGATCCTCGCCGGCGCGTTCCTCTACGTGAACGAGACGAGCCCGCCGTGGTACGAGCGGCTGCGCTATCCGCTCCACTACACGACGATCGTCCGTGCCCACGCGCACAACTACCACCTCAACGCGGCGTTCCTCGCGGCCGTGATCTACCAGGAGTCGAAGTTCGACGCGTCCGCGCACTCGAAGTCGGGCGCCGTCGGGCTGATGCAGCTCACACCGTCGACGGCACGCGGCATCGCGATCCGCACCGGCGGCTCCGCATTCCGCGTCAGCGACCTCACGAACCCGGAGCTCAACATCCGCTACGGCTCCTGGTACCTCGAGCACCTCTTCCAGAAGTACCGTGACGAGCGGCTCGTCCTTGCGGCGTACAACGCGGGGCAGGGCAATGTCGACCGGTGGCGGGCGGAGGGCCGCGGCATTCAGTTCTCGGAGACGAAGGCCTACGTCGAGCGGGTGGAGGACCTGAAGGCGATCTATCGCAAGGCGTGGGGGAAGGAGCTTGGACTGGGATGAGCATCGACGTCGTCGAACTGGCGGAGAACGCCAACACGTACACGCCGCTCGGGCCGGACGACGAGCGGATCGTCACCGACCGCTACGTCTTGTGGATGGGGCGTGGCGACGCGCCTGGGTGGAACGTCGCGCAGCGGTTCCGGCTTCGCGCCGACGAGGTGGATGAGGTGCGGGAGGAGGTCCATTCGCACCTGCGCGCGAAGGGCCGCTCTGGCTGCACGTGGGAGGTGGGGACGCACGCGACGCCTGCGGATCTCGTCGACCGGCTGCTTGCGCTCGGGCTCGTCGACGACGAGCCGACGGCGCTCGCCGTCGGCATGGTGCTGACCGAGCCGCCTGCCGAGGCGCCGGCCGGTGTCGAGGTGCGGCGTGCGGAGACCGACGAGGAGCACATGGCGGCGTGGCGCATCGCTTCGATCGCGTTCGGCACGCCGATGCCGGCCGAGCCGCCGCCAATCGAGCGCGACCCGAACAATCCGACCTACCTCGCCTACGTCGACGGCGAAGCGGTCGCGCGCGCGTCGGCGGCGTTCGGCGAGCACGCGGTCAGCCTCTTCGGCGGCTCGACGCTGCCCGAGGCGCGCGGCCGAGGCGCCTATCGCGCATTGGTGGCTGCGCGCTGGGAGGACGCGGTCGCGCGGGGGACGCCGGTCCTCATCACGCAGGCGTCGCCGATGTCGCGGCCGATCCTTGCCAGGCTCGGCTTCCGCGAGGTGTGCGAGATCAGGATCCTGCTCGACGACTTCGGGGCAGAATCAGCGGCGTGAGAGTCTCCGCGAAGGCGGATTACGCGATCCGTGCGGCAGTTGAGCTCGCAGCCGCCGGCGACGGCCCGACGAAGGGCGAGCGCATCGCGCAGGCGCAGGAGATCCCGCCGAACTTCCTCGAGAACATCCTCCTCGACCTCAAGAACGCGGGCATCGTCGGCAGCAGGCGCGGCGCCGAGGGCGGCTATTGGCTCGCGCGGCCCGCGTCGGAGGTCAGCCTCGCGGACGTGATCCGCGCCGTCGACGGGCCACTGGCGAACGTGCGCGGCGTGCGCTCGGAGCAGGTGTCGTACTCGGGCAACGCGGCACCGCTCCGCGACGTGTGGGTTGCGGTGCGCGCGAGCCTGCGCGGCGTGCTCGAGAACGTGAGCCTCGAGGATCTGGCGCGCGGCGAACTACCCGATCGCATCCGCGCGCTCGCGGCCGACCCAGACGCCTGGGCGCCGCATTAGCCGCGCAAAAGGCGTCAGACACTTTCAAAGTGTCTGACACGGGTCGGCCTCACATAGACGATCTGGCCGCGTTCGAGCTCGAGCCGCTCGGCCTCGTCTCTCGTCAGCTGCACCGAGACCGGCGTGCCGTCGTCTCGCACCAGCTCGGCGCGGACCTCGAAGCCGAGGTGCGTGACGCGCTCGACCATCGCCTCGCGCGTGGAGCCGTTCGGCGAGAGCGTCACCTCGAGGTCATGCGGGCGCACCCACGCGTCGCCGAAGCGGTTCGCCTGGCCGACGAACGACATGACGAACTCGTTCGCGGGCGCGTCGTACAGCTCGCGCGGCCCGGCCGACTGCTCGACGCGGCCGCGGTTCATCACGACCACCGCGTCGGCGACCTCCATCGCCTCCTCCTGGTCGTGCGTGACGAAGACCGTCGTCGTGTGCGTCTCGTCGTGGAGGCGCCGCAGCCAGACACGCAGCTCGGCCCGTACGCGCGCGTCGAGCGCGCCGAACGGCTCGTCGAGGAGCAGCACCTGCGGCTCCGGCGCGAGCGCGCGGGCGAGCGCCATCCGCTGCCGCTGGCCGCCTGAAAGCTGCGCCGGGTAGCGGTCGCCGAACCCGGTGAGCTGGACGAGCTCGAGCAGCTGCGCGACGCGCGCCTTGATCTCGTCCTTGGGCCGCTTGCGCACCTTCAGCCCGAACGCCACGTTCTGGCGCACGGTCATGTGCTTGAACGCGGCGTAGTGCTGGAAGACGAAGCCGACGCCGCGCTTCTGCGGCGCGAGCACCGTCGCGTCCTCGCCGGCGAGCCTGATCTCGCCCGTGTCCGGCGTCTCGAGCCCGGCGACGACGCGGAGCAGGGTGGACTTGCCCGAGCCCGACGGCCCGAGCAGCGCGGTCAGCGAGCCGCTCTCGACGTCGATCGAGACGTCGTCGAGCGCCTGGAAGCCGCCGAAGCGCTTGGAGACGTTCCGAACCTCGATCGACATCAGGCTGCTTCCTCCTTCGGCTTGAGCAGCGTCATCGCGACCAGCACGACGACGGACATGGCGGCGAGCACGAGCGAGATGCCGTACGCACCGGACTGGTTGTAGTTCTCGTAGGCGTCCTGCACTCGCAGCGTTGCCGTCTGCGTCTTCCCCTCGATGTTGCCCGAGACGACGGCGACGGCTCCGTACTCGCCGAGGCAGCGCGCCGTCGTCAGGACGACGCCGTAGATGACCGCCCAGCGGATCGACGGCAGCGTGATCTGCCAGAACGTCTGCCACGACGTAGCGCCGAGCGTGCGCGCGGCCTGCTCCTGCTCGTCGCCGATCTCACGCAGCGTCGGCACGACCTCGCGCGCGACGAACGGGAGCGAGACGAAGATCGTCGCGATCACGATTGCCGGCGTCGCGAACAGCACCTGAATGCCGTGATCGCCGAGCCACGGCCCGAACCATCCCGTGCGGCCGTAGAGCAGGAAGAGCGAAAGGCCGACGACGACGGGAGAGATCGCGAGCGGCAGGTCGACGATCGCGTTCACGATCCCGGCGCCCGGGAACCGCCGCCGCACGATCGCGAGCGCGCACGCGACGCCGAACACCGCATTGATCGGCACGGCGATCGCCGTGACCTTGGCGGTCAGCACGAACGCGTGGACGGTGTTCGGGTCGCTGAGCGTGTGCCAGAGGTGCGCGGCGCCGTTGTCGAACGCGCGCCACAGGACCATCGACAGCGGCCCCACCAACACGACGGCCACGTACGCAAGCGCGACGCCGCGAAGCCCGTACCTACGCACGTTCATGCCTCGTGGCGAGGAAGCGAAGCCCGCCGATTCCGAGCAGGACGAGGAACGAGATGGCGAGCATCACGACGGCGACCGCCGCGGCGCCCGCCTGGTCGCCGCCCTGGATGTGCAGGAAGACGAAGACCGATGCGGCCTCCGTCTTGAAGGGCTGGTTGCCGCTGATCAGCACAAGCGCGCCGATCTCGCCGACTGCGCGCGCGAAGGCGAGCGCCACGCCGGACAGCACTCCGGGGAGGATGTTCGGCAACACGACGGTGAGGAAGACCCGCAACTCGCTCGCGCCGAGCGACTGGGCCGCCTCCTCCGACTCGCGGTCGAGCTCGTGCAGCACCGGCTGCACGGTGCGCACGACGAAGGGGAGCGTCACGAACAGCAGCGCCAGCACGATCGCGGTGCGAGTGAACGCGACGTTGATCCCGATCGGCGTGTTCGGCCCGTAGAGCGCAAGCAGTGTGAGGCCGGCGACGATCGTCGGCAGCGCGAACGGCAGGTCGATCACCGCGTTGACGATGCTCTTGCCGCGGAAGTCGTCCCGCACCAGCACCCAAGCGGTGATCGTTCCCAGGACGGCGTTGACCAAGGCGACGATCGCCGCGGCGCCGAGACTGAGCTTCAGCGCGGCAACAGCTTCGGGCGCCGTGGCCACCGACCAGAACTGACCCAGCCCGTTGGCGCGCGAAGCCCAGGCGAGCGCTGCGATTGGGAGCACGACGACGGCGGACAGAAACGCCGTCGTGAAGCCGAGCGAGAGGGCCGCCCCTGCGGCCCCCTCGCTCGTACGACGGAAGCGCAATGCAACCGCCGCGCTAGCCAGACGTCGGCCCTCCGACCGCGCGCTCGATCCCGGCCATCCGTCCGTTGTTCGGGTCGAACCACACCTTGTCGGCGTTCCGCCAGCCGCCGATGTACTTCTCGTCGATCTTGAAGATCCCCGGGCGCGTGGGGTACTTGTCGGCGTAGCGCTTCGCGACGGTCGGGTTGACAGGTCGGAAGCCGTACTGCGCGAACAGATCCTGCGCGGCGCTCCCCTTGACGAAGCGGATGAACTGGTTGGACTTGTCCTTGTTCGAGCTGTTCTTGAGAACGGCGATCGGCAGCTCGATGAGCATCGTCTGACGCGGGATCACGTACTGGATGTCCTGGCCGTTGAGCCGCGAGTTGATCGCCTCGCTCTCGTACGTCAGCAGGACGTCGCCCTTGCCCGCGAGGAACGTGTTCGTCGCGTTGCGACCCGACGTGTCCTGCGAGACGACGTGCTGGAACAGCTGCTTTACGTACGCGGTCGCCTGCTTGTCACTCTTGCCGAGCCGGCGCTGCGCGCCGTACGCGGCGAGGACGTTCCATTTCGCCGAGCCCGAGCTGAACGGGTTTGGCGTCACTACCTGCACGCCGGGGCGGACCAGGTCGGCCCAGCCCTTGATGTGCTTCGGGTTGCCGTTCCGCACGGCGAAGACGACGACCGTGTCGGCGCCGATGCCGCCGTAGCTCTGGCGGTTCCACTTCGCGTCGACCAGCCCGGCGTCGACGAGCAGGTTGACGTCGTCTCCCGTCGAGAGGAAGACGAGATCCGCCTTGAGGCCGTTCACGACGGCGCGCGCCTGATCGGTCGAGGCGCCGTAGGACTGGCTGAACGAGACGCCGCCGCCGTCGGGCGTCTTCTGCCACGCCTGGATGATCTTGCCCATCACCGTCTTCGGCGTCGAGTAGCCGACCAGGGCGAGGTTCGTGTCGCGCGAGGCGGCGGTGGCCCCGGCGGTGAGGACGAGTGCCAGCACGATGCCGGCGAGGAGAGTCACTTTGTAGGCCTTGTTCATCGACATGGTGGGCAATACTACATAAATAGAACTCATGGACCGCATAAGGTGTCTGACACCCGCCCGACGGGCAGGAGGCTCCGGAATGCGTTTTCGCCCAGGACAGAGGCTCGATCCCTCTCAGGTCGAGGACCGCCGCGGCATGGGCGGCCCGATCGCGGTCGGCGGCGGTGGGCTCGGGCTCGCCGGCCTCGTCATCTACCTGCTGTTCGCGCTGCTCGGCGGCGGCGGGCAGGGAACGTACGGCGGCCTCGACGGCGTCACGCAGGTGGAGCAGCCACCGTCGCAGTCGCTCGGCGAGAGCTGCCAGACGGGTGCCGACGCCAACACGCGCCAGGACTGCCGCGTCCTTGCCGACGTGAACAGCGTCCAGGCGTACTGGGCCGACTACTACCGGCGGCACGGCAAGAGCTACACCCAGGCCCCGACCGTCTTCTTCTCAGGCTCAACCGACACCGCGTGCGGCACGGCGACGACGGACGTCGGCCCGTTCTACTGCCCGCTCGACAAGAAGGTCTACATCGACCTGGGCTTCTACGAGGAGCTGCACGACCGGTTCGGCGCCCAAGGCGGGCCGTTCGCCGAGGCGTACGTGATCGCGCACGAGTACGGCCACCACGCACAAGACCTGTTCGGCGATCTGAAGTCCGGCGGATCGCAAGGCGCCGAGAGCCGCTCCGTGCGCACCGAGCTCCAGGCTGACTGCTACGCCGGCGTGTGGGCGCGGAACGCCGTCGCGACCGGCTACATCGTCGACCTCACCGACGCCGACATCAACGACGGCCTCGATGCCGCGGCGGCGGTCGGCGACGACAGGATCCAAGCGGCGACCCAGGGCCAGGTGAATCCCGAGACCTGGACGCACGGCTCGTCGGCCGAGCGGCAGCGCTGGTTCCTGCGCGGCTATCAGCGCGGCGAACCGAGCGGGTGCGACACGTTCAGCGGCCCGCTGTGACCGCGAAGCGCTGGCGCGTCCCGTCGCTCAGCACCTTCACCACCGCCCGCACGCGCAGGCCGGCCGGCACATGCGTCTCGAAGGTGCCGCCGCTCGGTGTCGCCCAGACGGCGCCGCCGCCGTTCAACCGCGCGATCACCGCGCGCACGTCGCAGCCGGCGACGCCGCGCAGGCCGTACGAGACGACCGTGTAGCGGATCTCGTCGCGCGGGACCTTGCTGCCGCACGCAGCAGCGGCCGTTGGCTCCGACCGCAGTCCCGAAGCGACCGAGACGTAGAGCGCGACGGCGCCCGCGAGCAACCCGACGACCGCCAGCATCCGGCTCATGCTCAATCGATCCCACGCTTGAACAACACGAAACGTCCGCGCTAAGGTCGTTGTGTGAGCGCTTCTCCGGGCCGGCGCGCGCTGGCCGAGGCGCTGCGGCACGTGGGAGTGAGGGAGTCCCCGCCGGGCTCGAACCGGAC
>JBKPRG010000065.1:0-46001 GCA_046765815.1 Actinomycetota bacterium | reverse complement strand
GCCGTACGCCGACGGCGCCTTCGACCTCGTCGCGCTCAACAACATGATCCCGTTCTTCGACGAGCTGGCGCGCGTGACGGCACCCGGCGGCCGCGTCGCGATCGCGTTCAGCCGCGGGCCGGAGACGCCGATCTGGGTGCCTCTCGACCGCGTGAGCGCGGAGCTCGAAAAGCGGAACTTTGCGCACATAACGACCTTCTCGAACGGGCTCGGTCAGAGCCTGCTTGCCCGCAAGAACGATCAGTCGTAAGCTGCTGCGTACAGGGACGTTCGCGACGCGGTAGCACCGGTCCGGACGTCCTTTTTTCGCGTGGCTACACTTGGCGCGCTGCCGGGCGAGGTAGCTCAGTTGGTAGAGCACACGGCTGAAAACCGTGGTGTCGCCGGTTCAAGTCCGGCCCTCGCCACTTTTCGATGTCCCGCATCGCGGATCCGCAGCTTGCGCCGGAGGGGCATCGGCGCATCGAGTGGGCCTGGCAGCACATGCCCGTGCTACGGCGGCTGTCGCCCGGCCTCTCCGTGGCGGGGCGGCGGATTGCAGTGGTCGTCCACCTCGAGGCGAAGACGGCCTGCCTCGCGCTCGCGCTGAGAGATGCCGGAGCGTCCGTGGTCGCCGCGGGCTCGAACCCGCTTTCGACCCAGGACGCCGTCTGTGCGGCGCTCGTCGAGCGCGGCGTCGAGGTGTTCGCGCGGCACGGAGTCTCGCCGGACGAGTTCACAGCCGACCTGCTCGCCGTCGCCGAGACCGCGCCGGAGCTCGTGATCGACGACGGTGCCGAGCTGACGAGGCGCATCGCGCAGCATCGTCCCGACGCGTACGAGGCACTCAGCGGCGTCAGCGAGGAGACGACGACCGGCGTCGCGCGCCTGCGGGCGCTCGAGGCCGACGGCCGCCTCCCATTTCCCGCGATCGCGGCGAACGACGCGCGCTGCAAGCACATGTTCGACAACCCGTACGGCACCGGGCAGACCGCGCTCACCGCCGTCCTGGCGCTGACGAACGTGCTCGCGGCCGGTCGCGAGTTCTGCGTGATCGGCTACGGCTGGGTCGGCCGCGGGCTCGCCAGGGCCGCGTCAGGGCTGGGCGGCCGGGTGACGGTGGTCGAGATCGATCCGGTGCGGGCGCTCACCGCACACATGGACGGCCATCGCGTCTCGGCCCTGGCCAACGCGCTGCCGGACGCCGACGTCGTGCTTACCGCGACCGGGCTCACGCAAGCAGTTCCCGCCGAGGCCCTCGGCCTGCTGAAGGATGGCGCGTTGCTCGCGAACGCGGGCCACCACGACCGCGAGATCGACGTCCCGGCGCTCACCGCCGCGGCCGACGAGGTCGTCGAGGCCCGTCCGGGCGTCCGCACCTACGTCGTCGGCGGCCGCCGGCTGCATGTGCTGGTCGACGGCGCGCTCGTCAACATCGCCGGTCTCGACGGCAACCCGATCGAGATCATGGACCTGTCGTTCTCCGTCCAGGCACTGTCGGTCGACCACCTGGCGGCGAACGAGTTGCGCCCGGGTATACACCGGTTCCCGGATGAGCTCGACAACCTGATCGCGCGGACGAAGCTGGCGACGCTCGGGATCGCGCTCGACAGCGCGTCGGACGCGCAGCGGCGCTTCAGGCAGAGCTGGGCCGTCTAGCGCTTTCAGACGAGAGTCGGGCGATCAGCCCTTGCGCGAGCTCGCTCTTCTCGAGCACCGCATCCGCGCCGGCCTCGCTGGCCGCGACATGCAGTTGTACGTCGGCGTCGCCGGTGAGCACGATCAGACAGAGGTTCGGATGATCGTGCCGGAGCCGGGCGACGGCGGTGACGCCGTCGAGGAGCGGCATGTGCAGGTCGATGACGACGGCGTCCGGATCGAGGTCGTCGGTGAGGTCGATCGCCTCGAGGCCGTTGTGGGCCTCGCCGACGACCTCGAGCTCCGGCTGCCGGTCGATCAGCTCGCGGAGCGACTCGACGAAAAGGACGTCGTCGTCCGCGACCAGCACCTTGATCCGATCATCTGTCATAGGACTTACTAGCCTTTTCTTGATGAACGCTCAAGAGACTCATCGGGGTTCGCGGCCTGTGGCGGTGATCGGCGCCGGGCTCGACCTGGGCCAGGGCCGGCGCGGCGTCGACATGGGGCCTTCCGCGATCCGCTACGCGGAGCTCAACGCACGCCTGCGGGAGCTTGGGCTCGAGGTCGACGACTGGGGCGACGTCGGCTCGCCCGTCCCCGAGACCACCGACGAGGGCAGCGTGAACGCGCGGTATCTCGGACCGATCAAGGTGGCCTGCGAGCGTGTGGCCGCGCTGGTCACCGACGCCGTGGCGAAGGACCACGTGCCGCTGACGCTCGGCGGCGACCACTCGATCGCGATCGGCACCCTCGGCGGGATGGCCAAGGCGCGCGGCCCTGGGGCCGCGCTCTGGATCGACGCCCACGGCGACCTCAACCGGCCCGAGACCTCGCCCACGGGCAACGTCCACGGCATGCCGCTCGCCGCCGCGCTCGGCGTCGCGGGGCCGGAGTTCGCGAGTGACGCGTACCCGGTGCCGTCGGTAGCCCGTGTGGCGTTGGTCGGAATCCGCTCGCTCGACCCGGGCGAACGCGAGCTGATTCGCGAGCTCGACGTGCGCGTCTTCACGATGAGCGAGATCGACAAGCACGGCGTCGAGCGTGTGCTTCGGGAGGCTCTCTCGTACCTCGCGGGTCTCCCGTTCCTGCACGTCAGCCTCGACCTGGATGCGGTCGACCCGATGTTCGCGCCCGGGGTCGGCACGCCCGTGCGCGGCGGCCTGTCCTATCGCGAGGCGCACCTGGCGCTGGAGCTGGTCGCGGAGTCGGGGCTGCTCGACTCGATGGACGTCGTCGAGGTGAACCCGATCCTCGACCGCGAGAACGAGACCGGCAAGCTGGCCGTCGAGCTCGTCGCGAGCGCCCTCGGCGCACGGATTCTCTAGTCCTCTTCGTAGTAGACCCGGCCTTTCAGCTCCTCGGGCAGGCAGTCGACCTCGAAGCCCGCCGGGTCGTCGTGCGGGTACACGTACCCGACGCCGCGGCCGAGCTTCCGCGCGCCCCGGTACGCGGCCGACCTCAGCGCTGCCGGCGGCAGGAGGTTGCCGTGCTCGCGCACGTCCTCCGTCGCCCGCGAGAGCGCGACGTACGACGCGTTCGACTTCGGCGCCTTCGCCAGGTAGACGGCCGCCTGCGCGAGGTTCAGCCGCGCCTCCGGCAGGCCGACGTGCTCGACGGCCTGAGCGGCCGCGACCGCGACGAGCAGCGCCTGCGGGTCGGCGTTGCCGATGTCCTCGGACGCCAGGACGATCATCCGGCGCGCGATGAAGCGCGCATCCTCGCCGCCCTCGATCATCGCGGCGAGGTAGTAGACGGACGCCTGCACGTCGCCGGCGCGCGTCGACTTGATCCACGCCGAGATGAAGTCGTAGTGGCGGTCGCCGCCCTTGTCGTAGGCGAGCGGCCGCTTCCGTGCGGCGTCGTCGACGTGCCGCGGTTCCAGCGCCGCGCCTTCGGCCCGTGCCGTCTCGACCGACAGCTCGAGGATGTTCAGCGCGTTGCGCGCGTCGCCGCCGGCGCGGCCCGCGATCATCTCCTCGACCTCGTCCGAGACGTCGGCCTCCAGGTCGTCGGCGCCGCGCTGCACAACGCCGCGCAGCGTCTCCACCGACAGCGGCTCGAGCTCGTAGATCTGCGTGCGCGACAGCAGCGCCGAGTTCACCTCGAAGTAGGGGTTCTCCGTCGTCGCGCCGATCAGCGTCAAGAGCCCTTCCTCGACTCCCGGCAGCAGCGCATCCTGCTGCGCCTTGTTGAAGCGGTGGATCTCGTCGAGGAAGAGGATCGTGCGCCTCCCGCTCGCGCCGAGCCGCTCACGGGCCCGCGCAAGCACATCTCGCACGTTGGCGACTGTCGCCGAGACGGCCGACAGCTCCTCGAACTCCGCGCCGGTGGTGTGCGCGACGATGCGGGCCAGGGTTGTCTTCCCCGATCCCGGCGGGCCGTAGAAGATCAGCGACGGGACGCGGTCCTGCTCGATCGCCAGGCGCAGCGCGCGGCCGGGGCCGACCACGTGCTCCTGCCCCGCGAACTCGTCCAGTGTCGCCGGCCGCAATCGCTGGGCGAGCGGGGCGGACGTGTCGAGATGCCGCCCGGCAGCCTCGCTGAAAAGGTCACCCACGCCAAAAGTATGCTCTCGGAGGTGAGCGAGGTCTGGAGCGTCGGCAGCTACGAGCGCATCGCTGCGCGCCTCGCTCCTGTCTCCGACCAGCTGGCGTCCCTGCTCCAGCCGCAGCCCGGCGAGCGCGTGCTCGATCTCGCCACCGGCACGGGCGAGGTTGCGCTCCGGATCGCGCAGGCCGGCGCTGACGTGACGGCGATCGACATCGCAGAGCCGATGCTCGAAAAGGCGCGACGGCGGGCGACCGAGGAGGGCGCTGCAATCCAGTTCGACCTGGGCAACGTCGAGTACCTCCCGTACGAAGACGACGCTTTCGACGTTGCGATCTCGAACTTCGGGGTCATCTTCGCGCCCGATCATGCGAACGTCGCGGCCGAGGTCGCGCGCGTCCTGCGCCCCGGCGGGCGGCTTGGCTTCAGCGCGTGGAAGCCGAACTCGAAGCTCGGCGAGCTGTACCGCCGCTTCACTGAGGAGCCGATCGAGGGCCGCGAGGCGTACGAGTGGGGGCGCGAGGATCACGTCGAGGACATGCTCGGCGAGGACTTCGAGCTCGACTTCGAGGACGGGACGCTCTGGCTCGAGGCGGGCTCCGGCGAGGACGTCTGGAAGCTCTTCTCCGAGTCGGCGCCGCCGGTGGTCGCGATGGTGCGTCACCTCGACGAGTCCCGGCGCGAGGAGTTCCACCGCGCCATCGTCGAGCTGTACGAGAGCTACCGCACCGAGGACGGCGGCATCCGCGCGCCGCGTCGCTACCTCGTCGTGCTCGGCCGGCGCAAGTGACCCAGGCCGTCTCGGAGGTCGCGGAGCTCCTCCAGCGCCTCATCCGTCTCGACACGACGAACCCGCCCGGCAACGAGACGCTCGTGGCCGAGCTGCTGCGCGACTACCTCGAGGCCGCCGGCGTCGAGTGCGAGCTTTACGCGCGCACGCCCGAGCGCGCGAACCTCGTCGCCCGCATCCGCGGCCGCGGCGACGGGCCGTCACTCGCGTTCCTCTCGCACACCGACGTCGTGTTGGCGCGTGCCGAGGACTGGCAGCGCGACCCGTTTGGCGGCGAGCTCGTCGACGACGTCGTCTGGGGCCGCGGCGCGCTGGACATGAAGGGGGAGGTGGCGGCGAGCGCCGTCGCGGTCGCGAAGCTCGCACGCGAGGGCTGGCGCGGCTCGGGCGACCTTGTGTTCGTGGCGGCGGCCGACGAGGAGGTCGGCGACGACTTCGGCCTGCGCTGGCTCGTGCAGGCGCATCCGGAGGCGGTGCGCACCGACTTCTCCGTCAACGAAGGCGCCGGCGAGCGCGTCGAGCTCGGCGGCAAGGTGCTCTACCTCTGCTCGACCGCGGAGAAGATGAGCTCGCCGTTCGTGCTGCGCGTGCACGGGCGCAGCGGGCATGCGTCGATGCCGGGGATCGCCGACAACGCGCTTGTCAAGGCGGCGCCGCTCGTCGCGCGGCTGGGCGAGTTCGCGGTCGAGCCGCAGCTGATCCCCGAGGTCGAGGGATTCCTCGCTGTGCTGCTCGGCGAGATCCCGCCCGCGGGCGAAGCGCTTGCCGCGGCGAACGCCGTCTCGCCCCTCGCCGGCGAGATCATCGAGCCGCTGCTCGGCATGACCGTCTCGCCGACGAAGGCGCACGCGTCCGACAAGCGCAACGTGATCCCGGCGCTGTGCGAGATCACCGTCGACACGAGGCTGTTGCCTGGACAGACACCGGTGCAGGCGGAGGCCAGGATCCGCACCTGGCTGGGAGAGGGCGACTACGAGCTCGTCAACACCGAGGCGCAGGGCGGTACCCGCTCGCCGATCGGCGGGCCGCTGTGGGACGCCGTCACGTCCTTCGTCGAGGAGGAGGAGCCGGGCGCGCAAGCCGCGCCGATGTGCGTCGCCGGGTTCACCGACTCACACTGGGTGCGCGACGCGCTCGGCACCGTGGCGTACGGGTTCTTCCCGTCGCGCTACCTCGACCCGCAGGTGTCGGCGCGGCTCATCCATTCGGCGGACGAGCGCGTCCCGGTCGCCGACCTCGAGCTCGGCGTCCGCTGGCTCGTGCACGCCGCGCGCACCGTCTGCGGCTGACGATGCTCGAGCTGCACGACGCCGACGGCGCCTTCGAGCGGCTCGAGCGGTGGCTCGCGGACGAGTTGCGGGCGGGCGAGAGCGCCGACGTCTACCTCGGCTACGGCCTGGCCGAGCCGCTGCGGCGCGACCCCGCCCCCCCGCCGCCGGAGCCGTGCCCGCTGCCGCTTCTTGCCGCGCGCCGCGCAGCAAGTGCCAACTTGGCGCAAAGTGGCTTCCGGGTCGGAGAGTGGTCTGCCTCCTGGTCGCCCGAGGCGTACGCCGACGCGATCGAAGCCGTGCGCGGGGCGATCGCGCGCGGGGACGTCTACCAGGTGAACCTCGTGCAGCACCTCGAGGCGGAGTTCGCGGGCGACCCGGCGGCGCTCGCGCCTGCGCTGGCACCGCTCCGGCCTCTTCACCCGGCGCCCTTCGTCGCGCCGGGCTGGGCGGTCGTCTCCGCCTCGCCGGAGCTCTTCCTCGCGCGCCGCGGCGACCGGCTCGTGACGATGCCGATCAAGGGCACGCGCCCGGCCGGCGAGGACGTCGATGATCCCAAGGACGCCGCCGAGCACGTGATGATCGTCGACCTCGAGCGCAACGACCTGGCGCGCGTCTGCGTGCCCGGCAGCATCCGCTGGCCGGCGCTGATGCGGCAGTGCGAGCTGGCCGGCGTCACGCATCTCGTCTCCACCGTCGAGGGCCACCTCCGGCCCGGCGTCTCGCTTGCCGAGATCCTCGCCGCGACGTTTCCCGGCGGCTCGGTCACCGGCGCACCGAAGATCTCGGCGCTCGACCACATTGCGGCGCTCGAGCCGGTCGGCCGCGGGGCGTCGATGGGCGCGCTAGGCCGCTTCCACGCCAACGGGGACTTCGAGCTCGCGCTCACGATCCGCACGTTCGCGGTCGCGCAGGGCCGGATCCACCTCTGGGTCGGTGGCGGCATCGTCTGGGACTCCGACCCCGAGGCGGAGATCGAGGAGGCGTGGGTCAAGGCACGGCCGCTGCTCGCGGCGGTCGGCGGCCTGGTGCACGCGTGACGCTCCTCGCGGTCGCCGTCGCCGGGCGCGGCCTGGTGCCGACCGACGAGCCGGTGTTCACCGCCGACGATGAGGCGCTGCTCCGCGGCGGCGCGGCGTTCGAGACGCTCCGCGTCTACGGCGGCCGGCCGTTGCTGCTCGACCGGCATCTCGAGCGGCTGCAAGTTTCTGCGGAAGCGCTCGCCCTGCCGCCGCCCGACGGAGCGGCTGAGCTGGTCGCGCTCGTCGCCGGCGCGGCGCCGCCGGAGCATGTGCTTCGCATCTACCGGACGGATCGCAGCCTGCTTGCGACGGCGTCGGCACTCCCCGGGGACTTGGACGCGATGCGGGCGCGCGGGCTCACGTTGCAGACGGTCGAGACGAGCGCGTCGAGCCTGCTGCCGGGCGTGAAGTCGACGAGTTATGCCGAGGCATTCGCAGCGCGGCGCTCGGTGGCGGCGGATGACGCCCTGCTTGTTTCTGGGGACGTCGTGCGCGAGTGCGCCACCGCGAACATCTGGTGGCGTCGCGGCGAGACGCTCTACACGCCCGCCGTCGGGCCCGGTGTGCTGCCGGGCGTGACGCGCGGCTTCCTGCTCGAGCACCAGGACGCGGTCGAGGGCACGTTCCGGCTCGACGATCTGCTCGACGCCGACGAGGCGTTCACCACGTCCTCGATCCGCGAGGTGATGCCCGTCGTCACGGTGAACGGAACGGCGGTCGGCCACGGCCGGCCGGGTTCGACAGCGCCGCGTTTGCAGGCCCTTCTCCGGCTACGCTCCGCGGAGTGAGCGAGAAGATCCGCCTTGGTGGGATGGCGCTCTCGAACGGCGTCCTCGTGCATGGGCCGTACGCCTGGGCCTGCGCGATTCGCACGGGCGATGGCGAGCTGAAGGTCGCGGCGAGCCCGAAGAAGCTGCGCGCCGCCAAGGTGCGGAGCCCGATCCTGCGCGGCCCGGCGCGGCTCGCCGAGGTGTTCGCGCTGCTGCCGCAGGTGAAGCGCGCGTTGCCCGAGGCCGAGCTGCCCCTGGAGCGACCGCGCGTGATCGGCTCGATGCTCGCCAGCTCGTTCGTCTTGCAGGTGCTGCGGCGTTCGCAGCTGCGGCCCGTCGCGCGCGAGCTCCTGACCGGGCTGCTCTCGCTCGCGCCGGCCGCGCTTGCGCTGCGCGGCGGCGAGCTCGCGTCCTATCACGGCGCCGAGCACGTCTCGATCGGCAGCTACGAACATGGCTCCGACCGGCCGAAGGAGCACGAGCGCTGCGGCTCACATCTCGTAGGACCGATCCTGCTCACGACCGCCGTGGGCAACCTCGCCGCCGAGCGGGCGCCCGCGCGCCTCCGCACACCGGCAAGGCTCGCCGCCGCCGTCGGTGCGATCGCCACGTCGATGGAGGTCTTCAACTGGATGACGCGCAACCCGAGCCACCCGCTCTCGCGCGCGCTCGCCAAGCCTGGACACGAGCTGCAGCACCGGCTCGGGACGCGGGAGCCGACGGAGGCGCAACTCGAGGTCGCCGAGGCCGCGCTCGAGGCTTGCCTGAGGCTCGAGAACGATGATCACCACCCGTAAGCGGCTCGATCCATCGGTCTTCGACCTGCCGGTCGAGAAGATGCGCGCCGGGTACTACACGGACGCGTACTTCAACCACACGCGCGCGACGCTGTTGCGCGAGGGGCGCAGGCCGAACGTCGTCATGCAGGTGTTCCAGAAGCGGCACGCCTACCTCGGCGGGATGGACGAGGCGCTCGCGATCCTCAAGCTCTGCGCCGACGACTGGGACGCGCTGACCGTGAATGCGCTCTACGACGGCGATGTCCTCTCCCCGTACGAGACGGTGCTCACGATCGAGGGTGACTACCTCGCCTTCGCCCATCTCGAGACGCTCTACCTCGGCACGCTCGCGCGCCGCACGTTGATCACGACGAACGTCGTCCAGGTGCTCGAGGCGGCGAACGGGAAGCCGATCATCTTCATGCCGGCGCGCCATGACCACCACCGCGTGCAGACCGGCGACGGCTACGCGGCGTACGTCGCGGGGCAGATCGTCGGCGCGCCGATCGGCGTCACCACCGACGAGCAGGCGTCCTGGTGGGGCGGCCGCGGGATCGGCACCGTGCCGCATGCGCTGATCGCGGCGTACGACGGCGACACCGTCGCGGCCGCGAAGCACTTCGCGGACTGGGCGCCGGCCGACATGAACGTCACGGTGCTCGTCGACTTCGAGAACGACTCGGTGCGCACGGCCCTCGAGGTCGCGCATGCGCTCGGCCCGCGTCTCTGGGGTGTGCGGCTCGACACGTCCGAGTCGCTCGTCGACCGCTCGCTGTGGGAAGAGATGGGCGACTTCAAGCCGACCGGCGTCAACCCGCGGCTCGTGCAGAAGGTGCGCGAGGCGCTCGACGCAGCCGGATTCGGCGAGGTGAGGATCGTCGCGTCCGGCGGCTTCACCCTCGACAAGATCCGAGAGTTCGAGCGCGACGGGGTGCCCGTCGACGCGTACGGCATCGGGTCGTCGCTGATCCGCGGCTCCAACGACTTCACCGGCGACATCGTGATGACGGACGGCCGGCCCTCGGCGAAGGTCGGCCGGCACGTCCGGCCCAACCCGCGCCTGGAGCTCGTCTCGTGAGGCGCATCCTGTGGGACGTCGACACGCAGGTCGACTTCGTCCATGCCGACGGCAAGCTCGCGGTGCCCGGCGCCACGGAGGCACTGCCGGCGATGGCGCGACTCGTGGAGGCCGCGCGCGCCGCGGGTATCCCGCACGTTGCCTCTGCAGACGACCACGAGCTGACCGACACGGAGATCTCCGACGAGCCGGATTACTCCAGCACATATCCGCCCCACTGCCTACGCGGCACGCGGGGCGCGGAGAAGGTGGACGAGACGCAGCAGAGCGATCCCGTGCCGCTCGCGCTGACCGAGGTGCCTGCGAAGTGGCTCGACGGCCGGGAGTACCTCCTGCTGAAGAAGAGCTTCGACGTGTTCACGAATCCGAACGCCGACCGGCTGCTCGAGCTGCTCCGCCCCGACGAGATCGTGCTCTTCGGTGTCGCCACCGACGTGTGCGACGACGCCGCGATTCGCGGCCTCGTCGAGCGCGGGCTCCCGGTCGTCTTCGTCGAGGAGGCTTCACGCGGGCTCGACGAGGCTCGGACGGCGGCGTGCACCCGGGCGTGGCGGGAGGCAGGGGTTCGGTTCGCAACGGTTGACGAAGCCGTCGAATCGCTCCACGCTGGGTTCGTGAGGGCAGGTGACTGAGCCGATGCTCGCGAGCTTCATGTCGGATCTGGTGCTGTTCTGGATCCCGGTCATCTTCGTGCTGCTGATGGTGATCGTCGTCTGGCTGCTGTGGCGGATGGTCAGGCTGATGCCCAAGATCAAGCCCACGGAGATCACGCCGGGGTCGGCGTCGTCGGTCACGTGGACGGACGTGGCGGGGCTGGAGGAGGCGAAGGAGGAGCTGCAGGAGATCGCCGACTTCCTGCGCGACCCGCAGCGTTTCGAGGCGCTCGGGGCGCGCGTGCCGAAGGGCGTCCTCTTCCACGGCCCGCCAGGCACCGGCAAGACGCTGGTCGCGAAGGCGGTCGCGCACGAGTCTGGGGCCCGGTTCTTCGCCCAGAGCGCGAGTGCGTTCGTCGAGATGTTCGCCGGATTGGGCGCGGCGAGGATCCGGACGCTGTTCGACGAGGCCCGGCGGAACGCGCCGTCGATCGTCTTCATCGACGAGCTCGATGCCGTCGGCAGCACGCGGTCGAGCCACTCGTTCAACCGTGAGCACGACCAGACGCTGAACCAGCTACTGGTGGAGCTCGACGGCTTCGGCCCGCGCGACCAGGTCGTGGTGATGGCGGCGTCGAACCGGCTGCAGGATCTCGATCCGGCTCTGCTGCGGCCCGGCCGCTTCGATCGCCAGATCGTGATCCAGCCGCCCGACTTGAAGGGACGCCGGGCGATCCTCGGCGTCCACACGCGCGGCAAGCCGCTCGGGCCTGACGTCGAGCTCGACGGCGTCGCGCGCCAGACCGCGGGGCTCACCGGCGCCGACCTCGCGAACATCTGCAACGAGGCGGCGATCGGCGCCGGTCGCGCGAAGCGCACGGAGATCACGATGGCCGACTTCGATAACGCGCTCGAGCGCGTCGTTGCAGGCCTGCAGCAGCGGCGCGTCGTGACCGACAAGGAGAAGCGCATCCTGGCGTACCACGAGGGCGGCCATGCGCTCGTCTCGCATCTCGTCGGTAACGAGCCGCAGAAGGCGACGATCGTCGCGCGCGGCATGGCCCTCGGCTACGTCCTGCACCTGCCCGACGAGGAGCGCTACCTCGAGACGAAGGAGGAGCTCCTCGACTGGATGGTGACGGCGCTCGCCGGGCGCGCCGCCGAGCAGCTCGTGTTCGGACGGGTCACGAACGGCGCCGCGGACGACCTCGAGAAGGTGACGCAGATCGCGCGCTCGATGATCTTCGAGTGGGGCATGGGCGACACCGTCACGTCACGGACGCTGAAGGCGGACAACTACGCGCTCTCGGAAGACACGAAGCGGCTGCGCGACACGGAGCAGTCGCGGCTGACTGATCACGCCTTCGAGGAAGCGCTGCGGCTGCTGCGGACGCACCGCGCCGTCCTCGATCGCATTGCCGCTGCGCTGCTCGAGCGCGAGACGCTGTCGCGCGAGGAGCTCGTGCAGCTCTTCGCCGGCGTCGAGCCCGAGTCGCGGTCGTCCGATGCGGTGGGCGTGATCCAAGTCCTCGGCGGCACCGACTAGTGCTCACGCCGACCTGGCCGCTCGACACCGAGCGGCTTCTCATCCGCCCTTTCGAGGCGGGCGACCTCGAGGCGATGCAGCGGATCCACGGCGATCCGCGCGTCGTGCAGTGGCTCTACAACGAGCCGCGGACGCCGGACGAAGCGCGGGCTCATCTGGAGCGGAAGATCGCCGGCGCAGCCCTCGTCAACGACGACGACTGGCTGAGCGCAGCGGCCACCGGTCGGGACGACGGCGCCCTCGTCGCGGATCTCGCGATGCACCTGGTCAGCGCGGAACATCGGTGCGTGGAGATCGGCTACATCGTCGACCCCGCGTCCGCGGGCCAAGGGTTCGCCACGGAAGCGGCCTCGGCGCTGCTGCGGCTGGCGTTCGACCAGTTCGGGATGCACCGGGTCATCGGCCGCGTCGAGCCGCGCAACACGGGCTCGGTGCGGGTGCTCGAGAAGCTCGGGATGCGCCGCGAGGCGCACTTCTTGGAGAACGAGTGGGTCAAGGGCGAGTGGCAGAGCGAGTTCGTCTTCGCGATCCTCGACCGCGAATGGCGACGCTGAGCATCCACCACATCGGGATCGCGGTCGAGGATCTCGACGCGGCGGCCCGGCTGTGGACGGAGCTCTTCGGTGCGGCGGTCGAGCACCGCGAGGTGCTCTCCGACCAGGGCGTCGAGGCGGTGTCGCTGCGCACCGGAACGGGGCGGCTGGAGCTGCTGGCGCCGCTGGGGGAGGACACACCCGTCGGGCGCTTCCTCGCGAAGCGCGGCCCGGGCATGCATCACGTCGCCTTCGAGGTTGCCGACGTCGCTGCCGAGCTCGAGCGCCTGCGCCGCGACGGGGTGCAGTTGATCGACGACACGCCCCGTCGCGGGCTCTTCGGGCTGCAGGTGGCGTTCGTCCACCCGGAGGCGACCGGCGGCGTTCTGGCAGAGTTGGTGGCTGATGGCTGATGAGTGAGGCTGAACGGATCCGGATCGAGCTGGCGTTCGACGGGCAGCAGGTGCTGTCCGTCCTCGTCTCGCTCGCCACCGCCGACCAGCTGGACGAAGCGCTGGCCGGGAGCGGCGACGGCAGCTACTCCTTCGACGCCGAGGACGGCCGCTACACGGTCTCGCTGCGCCGGGTCGTCTACGTGAAGCGTTTCGCCCGCGAGAGCCGGGTCGGGTTCGGCGCCCTGGCGGGTTAGCAGCGCGCCTCGTCGGGCACCTACAGGCCGATGACTGAGCCCGCGGTCCAGCGGAAGGAAAGCGAGCGGGAGCATGTTCGCGGGCTCGTCGAGCGGGCGCAGGCGGGCGATCGCGATGCGCTCGAAGAGCTCTACCTGATCCACTTCGACCGGATCTACAGCTACCTGCATGTGAGCGTCGGCAACCGCCACGACGCCGAGGACCTGACGACGCAGACGTTCTTGCGGATGCTCGAGTCGATCGGCAAGTTCCGCTGGCAGTCGGCGCCCTTCTCCGCGTGGCTCTTCCGGATCGCGCACAACCTCGCGATGGACCACTTCCGCGCGAACAAGCGCGTGCAGCCGGAGGAGGAGGTCCCCGAGCCGCCGCCCGACGAGTCGACGTCTGCCGAGGCAGGTGCGCTCGAGTCGATCGGCCGCCGCTCGATGCTCGAGCTGATCGACGACCTGTCGCCGGAGCAACAGCAGGTGCTGACGCTGAAGTTCATCTTCAACCTCTCGAACGCCGAGGCGGCGACGGTGCTCGGCAAGACCGAGGGCGCGATCAAGTCGCTGCAGCACCGGGCGCTCGTCTCGCTGCAGAAACAGCTCAAGCGGTAGCCTCGACCGCCGTGGCACTGGAGGTCGGCATCGTCGGCCCGTCCGGCAGCGGGAAGACGTCGCTCTTCACCGCGCTGACGAAGACGGGAGGCGGCGAGTACGGAAAGACGAACGTCGGCATGGCGCCGATCGCCGACGAGCGGCTGGCCGCGCTCGCCGAGGTCGTGCACGCGCGCAAGATCACGCCGGCGGCGATCCGCGTGCAGGACGTGCCGGGCGCCGGCGAGGCCCAGCTGGGCAACCTGCGCCAGGTCGACGCGCTGCTGGTCGTGCTGCGGGGCTTCGGCGCCGGCGCCGATCCGGACGGCGACCTCGAGACGTTCAAGCTGGAGCTGCTCGTCGGCGACCGAGACCACGTCGAGCGGCGGCTCGAGCGCGTCACGAAGCAGGCGAAGTCGGGCGATCCGAAGCTGAAGGCTGAGGTCGACGACCTGACGAAGATCCTCGCGCACGTCGACGGCGGCGGCTCGCTCAGCGACTATCCGGGCGAGCTGCCGGGCGAGCTGGAGCCGCTGACCACGAAGCCGATGATCGCGCTCGTCAACGGCCCGGGCGGCACCGACCTCAAGCTCGAGGCCGAGCTCGCAGAGTTGCCGGAGGAGGAGGCGGCGGCGTTCCGGGACGGCGGTTCGTCGGCCCTCGACGACGTTGCGGGCCGTCTCCGCGACGCGCTCGACCTGATCACGTTCTTCACGGCTGGCGACAAGGAGACGCGCGCCTGGACGCTGCGCAACGGCGAGACCGCGCTCGACGCGGCGGGGGCGATCCACTCCGACATCGCGCGTGGCTTCATCCGCTGCGAGGTGGTCGACTGGCGTGACCTGGTGGAGGCGGGCTCGCACGCCGAGGTGGCGCGCGTCGGCAGGCAGCGGCTCGAGGGGAAGACCTACGTCGTGCGGGACGGCGACGTGCTGAACATCAGGTTCAACGTCTAACTGTTTCAGGGACTTTGAAAGTGCCTGACACCTTTTGCTAGCTCCCGATGAGGACGACGCCCGCGAGCGTCAGCACGACCCCCGCGCGCTGGAAGCCGGCCACACGCTCCTTCAGGATCGCCGCAGCGAGGAGGACCGTCACGATCGGATAGAGCGACGCCAGTACAGATGTGAGGCTGACCAGTCCGTGTGCCGACGAGGCCGCGAAGAGCACGTTGCCGATCGTGTCGCCGATGCCGACTGCGGCTGCGATCGCCACGTTCCGCGCGTCCAGCCGCAGCGTCGGCCGCACCGCCGCGGCGGCGCCCGCGACGAGCACCAGCGCCGTCGTTCGGAACGTGAAGGACGCCCACCAGAAGTCGACCTTGCCGGCAGCGTGCATCCACGGGAAGTACAGGCCGAAGCCGAGCGCGGCCAGCAGGGCCAGGCCGACGCCGGTCGCGAGGCGTCGGCTGCCGTCTTGTTGCTCGATGGACGCGAACCCGACGCCGACGATCGCGCACACGACGCCTGCCACCTGCGCGGCGGACGGGTCGTCGCCGGAGGCGAAACCGACCGCCACCGGGATGACGGCGGAGATGCCCGCGATCGGCGCGACGACGCTCATCTGCCCAAGCTGCATGCCGCGGTAATACGCGTAGAGGCCGAGGATCCCGGCACCACCGGCGATCACGGCGTAGAGGACGCCCCAGCCGTGAGGAGCGTCGGCTCGAACTGCAATCGCGAGGCCCAGCGCCCCGACGCCGCCGACCTGCGCCCAGAACAGCACTCGCAGCGTGCCGAGTGCGCGGCTGATGAGCGGGCCCGCGAAGTCAGCGACGCCCCAGGCCAGGCTGGCGCCGAGCGCCAGGACGAGCGGGGTCAATCGACGCGGCGGGTCGCTGCGACCGTGTCGAGCTGGTTCGCGTGGTAGAGCACGCCGGCCTCGGCCGTCCGTGCTCCGCGCGCCTCGTGATGCACCGCGACGCAATGCACGAGCTCCGCGATCTGGGCAGCCGAGAGCCCTTCCGCCCGGTTCTCGATCAGTCGGACGCCCAGGTGGACGTGCCCGAGTAGACGGCCCTCCTCCGTCGCCGCAAAGGCCGGCCCGCGGCCCAGCTCGAGCGTCCGCCCGACGTCGTGCACGAGCGCGGCGGCAAGCACGAGATCGCCGCGCAGCCGCGGATGCAGCTGCGCTGTCTCGCGGCAGAGCGTCGCGACGCCGACGGTGTGCTCCAGCAGGCCGCCGGCGTACGAGTGATGGTCGTCGGGCGTCGCCGGGTAAACGGTGAGCTCGCGGTCGGCGAGCACGTTGCGCACCGTCGCCTCGAGACCCGGATGCGAGATCTCGGCGACGAGGAATTCCAGGAAACCCGCGAGCTCCTCCGGGTCGCGGCGAATCGAGGGTGTCAGCGACGCGGGGTCGACGTCGGCCGCCTCGAGCGACCGGACGTCGAGCTGCAGCCGGTCGCGGAACTTCTCGACGCGCCCGAGCACGCGGACGGCGTCCCCCTCGACGAAGCGCCCGTCGAGGAGCTCGACGTCGTTCCAAACTCGAGCCTCGATCTTCCCGGTCGGATCGACGAGCTCCAGCGCGAGGTACGCAGCCCCGGCCTTCGTTCGCAGCTTGCGCTTCGTGCGCACCGCGACGACGGCCTCGACGACCCGGTCCTCGGCGAGCTCCGCGATCGTCACGGGCCGAGTCTAGACGGCGGCCCAGATACGGAAGCCCTCCTCGTCACGGCCCTCGCCGACCGTCTCGAGGATCGCGGCCGCCTCCTTGCGCCGCCAGCCGAACGGGCCGGCGAGGTCGGCCGCCGTCAGCTCGCCGGCGAGGTCGAGCACGAGCCGCGCCAGCTCTGTGCGGGCGTGATCCCGGGGCGGTAGGTCGTCCACGGCCCACTTGCGCGCGAGCAGGTCGTGCGCAATCGCGCCCCACGGGCCGTCCTGCTCGACGAGATGCGAGTTGGTGAGCACGAGCCGGCGGTGGAGCACGGCGATCGTCTTGTCGACCTCCTTCTTCGAGAGCCCGGTGAGGTTGCGGAGCTGCGGCCCAGTCAGCGGCCCCTCCGAGCGGATCGCCGCCCCGATCGCCTCCTCGTCGACGCCGGGCTCCGTCGGCTCTGTCGCGGCGACGAGCAACGGCAGCAGCCGTGGCGCCACGCAGGTCGCGGCACGCGCTAGGTGCTTGCCGACGCACACCAGTCCCTCGGCCGGCAACTCGTCCTTGGCGCCCCAGAGGAACGACAGCGGCTCGGACCAGTGCACGAAGTTCCCGTGCTCGTCGCGGACAGCCCAGTCCGGTGCGGGCGAGCCGTTCACCTGCTCCCACAGCGACGGCAGCACGACGTCCGCCTTGGGGAAGAGCAGCGCGAGCCCGACCTCGTCGACCCAGGCAGCGGCGGCCTCCAGGGTGCGCACCATTAGGCTCCAAGCATGCCCGCCGTGCGGCCCTTCCGGGCTCTCCGCTACGACCCCGCCGCCGCCGGCCCGCTCGAAGGCCTGGTGGCGCCGCCGTACGACGTGATCTCGGACGACGCTCGGCTCGACTACCTCGCGCGTAGCCCGTACAACGTCGTCCACCTGACGCTGCCGGACACGCCGGAGGATGCGGCGCGGGAGCTCGCCGGTTGGCGCGCCGAGGGTGTGCTGGCCGAGCAGCCGGAGGCCGCCTGGTGGATCGCCCAGGACTACGTCGGCCCCGACGGCGTCGCGCGGACGCGCGAGGGCTTCGCCGCCTCCGTGCCGGTCACGCCGTACGAAACGGGGGACGTCCTGCCGCACGAGCGCACGCACGCCGGCCCGAAGGAAGGGCGCCTGCGGCTGCTCCGCGCGACCCGCACGCAGCTCGAGCCGATCTTCCTGCTCTACGACGCCGAGCCGCTGCTCGCGCGACCGGCTGGAGAGCCGGCGATGGACGTCCAGGAAGGCGGCGTGCGGACGAGGGCCTGGCCGCTCGAGACGGGGGAAATCGAGATCGACACGCCGCTTCTGATCGCCGACGGGCACCACCGCTACGAGACCGCCGTCGCCTACCGGGAGGAGAACCCGGCCGCGACGCACACGTTCGGCATCCTCGTCTCCTCGCGCGCGCCCGGGCTGGAGATCTTCCCCACCCATCGGGTCGTGCGGGAGCTCGGCGACGTGCCCGGTGACGAGGTCGAGAACCCGAACGGCGGTGTCACGCTCTATCGCGGCGGACGGTTCACCCGTGTCCGGACGAGCGACGACTTCGGCCCGCGCGTCGTGGATTCGTTCCAGCCGGGCGGCGTCACGTACACGGCGTACGCGGACGACGCGATCGCGACCGTCGACCGTGGGGACGCCGAGGCCGCTTTCCTGCTCGAGCCGGTCACCGTAGAGCAGGTCGCCCGCTTCGCGCATGCCGGCGAGGTGATGCCGCAGAAGTCGACGTTCTTCTACCCGAAGCTCACCTCGGGCTTGCTGTTCCATCCGGTTTGAGCGAGCAGTGGCTCGAGCTCTGTCGCGCGGCGCGCAACGACGTCGCGCGCGTGCTCGACGAGCTCCCGACGCGGCACGAGCGCGAGCCGATCGTCGGCGCGGGCAAGGGTGGCGACGAGACGACCGCGATCGACGCAGCCGCCGAGCGCGTGATCATCGAGCGGTTCCGCGGGGAAGACGTGCGCATCGTCAGCGAGGAGGCCGGCATCAGCGGCAGCGGGCGGTGGACGCTCGTCGTCGATCCGATCGACGGCTCGCTGAACGCGAAGCGCGGCATCCCGTTCTTCTCGATCTCGATCGCGGTCGCCGACGGCGACACGATGGACGACGTCCTCTTCGGCTACGTGCACGACTTCGGCAGCGGCGAGGAGTGGACGGCGCGGCGCGGCGAGGGCGCGTTCCTCGATGGCAGGCCGCTGACCGGCCGGCCGAAGGACGAGCTCGAGATTCTCTCCTTCGAGGCGACGACCACGGCCTACGTCGCCGACAACGCGGCCCGGTTCAACGGCTTGGCCCACCGGCTCCGCGTCATGGGCTCGCTCGCCGTCACCCTCTGCCACCTCGCGGCCGGCCGTGTCGACGGCGTGGTGTCGCTGAAGCCGGCTCGGTCCGTCGACATCGCTGCCGCGCAGCTGCTCGTGCGCGAGCGCGGCTTCGCGATCGAGTTGCCGGATGCGCCGCCGTTCGGCGAGGCGCCGCTCGACCTGGCACGACGTTCACGCGTCGCCGCAGCGGGAACCGAAGAGCTGTGCCAGCGTCTCGCGGACGCACTCGCAGGCTGAGGATCGGCTGCTCCGGCTGGAACTACGCCCACTGGCGGAACGGCGTGTTCTACCCGCCGCGTCTCGCGGCCAGGAATTGGCTCGCGTACTACGCGCGTCACTTCGACACGGTCGAGATCAACTCGACCTTCTACCGGCTGCCGCGCACGACCGCCGTCGCGCGCTGGGTGGAGGAGACGCCGGACGACTTCGTCTTCGCGGTCAAGGTGAGCCGCTACGTGACGCACGTGAAACGGCTGGACGACGTCGGTGAGCACCTACCGCTCCTCTACGGGCGGATCGAGCCGCTGCTGCGCTCGCCCAAGCTCGGCCCGTTCCTCTGGCAGCTGCCGCCCACCTTTCGCTGCGACTTCGACCGGCTCGCGGGCGCGCTGGAGCTGCTGCATGACGGGCACCGGCACGCGTTCGAGTTCCGGCACCCGTCGTGGTTCCGCGACGAGACCTATGCACTCCTCCGCGAGCACGGCTGCGCACTCGTCATCGCCGACCGACCCGAGGTGAACGCGTTCCAGGCCCACGAGCTGACGGCGGACTTCACCTTCGTGCGCTTCCACGCGGGCAGTCGCGGCCGTAACGGCAACTACTCGCAGACCGAGTTACAGGAGTGGAGCGAGCGGCTTGCTCGCTGGTCGGGCGAGGTCGACGTCTTCGCGTACTTCAACAACGACTGGGAGGGGTTCGCCTTGCGCAACGCACGCGATCTGCAGGCGATGCTGCTCCGCTACGCTCGACACGATGCCGTCGCATGAGCAGGTGCTCGAGGCGCTCGGCCGGGTGATCGACCCGGAGCTGCGCCGTCCCGTCACCGAGCTCGACATGGTGCGCGGGGTCGAGATCGACGGCGGCGCCGTGACCGTGACGATCGCGCTGACGGTCGTCGGCTGCCCGCTGCGCTCGAGCTTCGAGGAGCAGGTCTCCACGCATGTCGCCTCGCTGCCCGGGGTCGCCTCCGTCGAGCTGCGGTTCGACGTGATGACGCCCGACGAGCGCGCGGCGCTGACGACCAAGCTCCGCGGAGGGGCGGAGACGCGCGGCGTGCAGCTGCCGGCGACGACGCGCATCATCGCCGTCGCATCCGGCAAGGGCGGCGTCGGCAAGTCGACGCTGACCGTGAACCTCGCCGCCGCGCTCGCCGCGCTCGGCCATGAGGTGGGTGTGCTCGACGCGGACATCTACGGCCACTCGGTCCCGCACATGCTCGGCATCGACCAGAAGCCCGTCGTCGTCGACAAGATGATCGTGCCGCCTGTGGCGCACGATCTGAAGCTGATGTCGATCGGCTTCTTCCTCGACGACAACCAGCCGGTGATGTGGCGCGGGCCGATGCTGCACCGCGCGTTCGAGCAGTTCCTGCAGGACGTGCACTGGGGCGACATCGACATGCTGTTCGTCGACATGCCGCCTGGCACGGGCGACGTCTCCATCTCCCTCGGCCAGCTCCTGCCTCGTGCCGAGACGGTCGTCGTGACGACGCCGCAGCCACTAGCGCAGGAGGTCGCGTCGCGCGCCGCGACGATGGCGCAGAAGACCGGCCTGCGGGTTGCGGGCGTCGTCGAGAACATGAGCTCGGACGTGTTCGGCACGGGCGGCGGGGAGCAGCTCGCCGCGCAGCTGGGGGTGCCGCTGCTGGGCCGCGTGCCGCTCGAGGCCGCGCTGCGCGAGTCGGGTGACACGGGGCTGCCGCTCACGCTGCACGACCCGGAGGCGCCGTCTGCGCGGGCGATCCTCGAGATTGCGCACACGATCGACGAGCGGCGCGTGGGTGGGTTCACGAGGACGCTGCCGCTCGTGTCGTAGTGGCCGGCGCGGCGTTCTTCGACCTCGACCGCACGCTGATCCGACGCTCCTCCGTGCTTGCACTCGCGCCGTCGTTTCGCGAGCGTGGGCTGATCTCGCGCGTCGACGTCGTCAAGTCGGTCTTCTGGCAGATCCTGTTCGTGCTGCGGGGTGCCAGCGCGCGCCGCGTGCGCACGGCCGCGGAGGGCGGAATGACGATGCTCGAAGGGTTCACCGTCGAGGAGATGCAGCATCTCGTCGGCGACGCGATGGAGCCGGTGCTGCGCCCGCTCGTCTACGCGGAGCCGCTGCGGCTCGTGCAGCAGCACCGCGAGCGCGGCGAAAAGGTCTACGTCGTCTCGGCGACGCTGCAGGAGATCGTCGACCACATCGCGGACGATCTGGGTTTCGACGGTGCGGTCGGCTCGGTGTGCGAGGTCGTCGACGGCGCCTACACGGGGAAGGTGCTGCGTGCCGCGCACGGCGAAGGCAAGGCGCGCGCGCTGCGCGAGCTTGCGGTCGCGGAAGGGCTCGACCTCTCGGCCTCGACCGCGTACTCGGACTCCTTCAGCGACGTGCCGTTTCTCGAGGCGGTCGGTCATCCGGTCGCCGTCAATCCCGACCGCAAGCTGCGGCGGCTGGCGCGGCTTCGCGGCTGGCCGACGCTTGCGTTCTCGGCGCATGCGACCTGAGGACGCCCGGCAGCGGCTCGCGGCGCTCGGCTTCGGCGACGAGGACGCCGAGACGCTCGCCGCGCACTTCCTCGACGCGGAGCGGCGCGGCCAGCTCGGGCACGGGCTGTCGCGCATCGAGTGGCTCGAGACGTGGGACTCGCTGCCGCTGCACGCGGCGCCGAGGCGGCTTGTTGCCGAGGCGGGCTACGAGCTCTGGGACGGCTCGGGTGCTCTCGGCTACCTCACGCTGGCGGCGGCCGTCGAGGCACAGCTGGCGGCACCGCCGGAGCACGCGCGGCTCGTCGTCTGCACGCGCACATTCCCGACCGGCTCACTCGGCTACTGGGTCCGCAAGCTCGCCGACGCCGGGCTCGTCGCCGTCCTGACAGCCTCTTCGCCGCGCCGCCTCGCGCCACCGGGCGGCGGGGCACCGCTCGCGGGCACGAATCCGCTCGCGATCGCGATCCCCTCGAGCGACGGGGCGCCGCTCGTCGCCGACGTCTCGATGGGCGCTGTCACTTACGGTGCGGTCCTCGCGGGGCATGCCAGCGAGGAGGAGCTCGTGCCGTTCGGCGGCGAGCAGGCGCACAAGGCGTTCGCGCTCGCCGTCGGACTGCACTTGCTCGTCGACGCGCTCACGCCCGACGACGGGTTCGGCGCCGTCCTGCTCGTCGCGCAGCCGCAGGCCGATCCCGTGCCCCTCCTGCGGGAGCTCGCGGCCGGCGCTCGGTTGCCGGGCGACCGCCGCTAGGGAAAACCCGGCTCGCCGCGGATCGCGGCGAAGTCGGAGTCGCCGCGCGCCCTCGCCGCCCACGCCGGGTCGAGCTCGACGGCGCGCTGCAGGTGGAGCAGCGCGTCGATGTGTCGCCCGCCGCGGGCTTCCATGCAAGCCAGGTTGTAGAGCAGTGCCGGATGGTCGGGACGTTCGGCGAGCGCTTCGTCGTGGATGCGAATCGCCTCGTCCCAGTCCTCCCGCCTGGACGCAGGCACCGCGGCGAACATCGCTTCCCACGGCGAGACCTGGTGCGGCTCGCCAGGCTTGCCGCCCAGCGCGAGCAAGGCCGCGTCGTCGGTGAGCGCCACTGCTCCGCGCCTAAGCGATGGGTCGCGCAGGAACACCAGCTGGCCCGCCGAGAGCTCGAGGTCGTTGCCGTCGACAGTGAATCGCACCCGTCCGCGCAGAAGGAGGTAGATCTCCTCGTGCCCGAGCGCCGATTCGGAATGCTCCTCGACGATCTGCCCGCCCTCGCCGGTCGCCGTGTAGGCGTTGACGCCGAACGCCCGGATGTCGAAGTGCCGGCGCACAGGTCGCCAGACGAAGCCGTCCGGCATCTCGATCGCGTCCAGCTCGTCGAGGTGCGTCCAGCTCATAGTTCGGCGTAGCGCGGGTCGGAGCGAAGCGCGTCGAAGTCCGGGTCCTCGTCCGCGTAGCCCTTCACCTGCGGCCCGCCGCTCGCGACGGCCTTCCGCAGCCACTCGAACACCTCGTCGGGCCGCCCGGCGATCGCCTCGAAGCACGCCGCGTTGTACGCACCCTGCCACGCGTCCGGGTCGCGTGACAGCGCCACATCCATCAGCGCCCGCGCCTCCTTCTCGTCGCCGCGGCGCAGGAGCGCGAACGCGACGTGGAAGTCCTCCCAGGGCGCCGGCGTGAACGCCTGTTCGGGCTTGGCGCCTGCGGCCAGGACGATCGTCCCGGGCTCGGCCGCGATCGCCTCGCGGAGCGTGCCCGGCTTCGCGTGCACGAAGGTGCCGACCGGCGCCTCGAAGGTCTCGTCGCCCAGGGTGAACGTCGCGACGCCGCGCAGGACGACGTAGAGCTCCTCGTCGCCGCCTGCCTCGCGATGGCGCTCGATCACGTGGTCGCCGATGCGCTCGCCGAGCCAGGCGTTGACCCCGAACGGCTGGAATCCGAGCCGCCGCCTGATCGGCAGCAGCACCTGCGTCGCACCCGTGGCTGCTGGATATCGGTCCAGCTCGTCGAGCGAGAGGACCTCGTACCCGCTCATCGGGCCCGCAGCTCCCGCAGGACGACCGGGTCGATGCGTTCGACGCCCTCGACCCGCTGCTCGAGGTTCTCTGCACCCGCCCATGACGCGAAGGCGTGCTCGAGGCTGCCGTCGTACCCGAGCCGGGTCAGACGTTCGATCAGCTCCGCCGAGAGGTCGGCGTCGACGTCGAGCCACCGCTCACGCGGCGTGCGCCCGAACAGGAGGTCGTGCAGGCGATAGATGCGCTGCAGCTCGCCGACGGGCCGTTCGTGATCGTCGACGCGCAGGTCGACCAACACGTCGCTGAGATGCGCGTAGCCGCCCTCTCGCTCGACGACGAGCAGCGCGGCCGACTGCTGCCCGCGCCGGTCGCCGCCCGCCTCCTGGGCCGCGGCCAGGCACTCGAGCAGCCGCTCGGCCAGCGGCCGGCCAGCGGTCGCTTCGAACGCCGAAGCGAGCGCCTGCACCGTCGCCGCTCCAACCAGGATGTTGCCCTGGGCCGCGTAGCACGGTCCGTTCAACCCGCCCGCCCACTCGTAGCACTCCGCGCCGGTGAACGTCGCGCTGCCTCCCTTGGCGTCGACGACGCCGACCTGGCGATGGTCACGGCCCTCGTCGGCCGCGGTGAGCTTCGCCACGGTCTCCTCTGCGGAGCCGCCGGCACCGAGCAGCGCGAGCCCCTCCGGTCCGTAGCGCGGGTTCGCATACGCCTGGGTCGCGATCGCGCCGACCTGGGGCTCCGCCCACGGCACGACCGAGCCCACTGCCAGGAACTTCGACTGCGTCGCGACACCCCACTGCCCCGCCTCGAGGTCGCACGCGGCGATCGAGTAGGTCGCGATGATGTCAGCCATACGTCAGCTCGGTCAGGTCGAGCTCGAGGAGCGCGCGGTCGGTGACGAGCGCCGATGCGACCTCGGGTCGCGCGAGGGCCGCCTTGATCTCCTCCGCCGACGAGGCGCGGACGACGACGGGTCGGCCCTGTTCGTGTGCGTGCCGTAGCGCGTCGTCGTCGGGCGCGTCCAGGACGAGTGCGTCGTCGAGGTCGAGCTCGCCTTCGAGCGCGATCTCGGGCACCCGGCGCCCGGTGGCTCCGAACCAGCGCTCCCTCACAACTCGACCGTATCTCCCGGCTGGATCTGGTCGACCTGCGCGCTCGTCAGCCCCGCGAGCTCCTGCGGCGTGCCAGTGAGCAGCGGGAAGGTCCCCCAATGGCACGGGACGCAGCGCGGGTTGCCGAGCAGCTCCAGCGCGAGCGCAGCCTCCTTCGGGCCCATCGTGAAGTGGTCGCCGATCGGCAGCACCGCCACCGTCGGCTCGTAGAGCCGCGCGATCAGCTGCATGTCGCCGAATACGCAGGTGTCGCCGGCGAAGTAGACCCGCGCGTTGTCGGCCTGCACGACGAAACCGGCCGGCTCGCCCGTGTAGGTGCCGTCGGGCGCCGAGCTCGAGTGGTGCGCGTCCGTCATCGTGATCGTGAAGCCGCCCGCTTCGACAGTGCCGCCCTTGTTGAACGCCACCGCCTGGTCCTCGGCGACGCCGTTCGCCGTGAACCAGCTCATTAACTCGACCATGCCGACAATCGGACAGCCGAGCTTCTGCTGCAGCTCGGCGACGCCGGCGACGTGGTCGCCGTGGCCGTGCGTGACCGCGATCGCATCGGCGCGATCCGGGTTCTTCTCGCCGTCCGGGGTCGTCGGCCCGCCGAGCCAGGGGTCGACGTAGAGACGTTTCCCGTCCTGCGTGTCGAGCTTCCAGGAGCCGTGTCCGAGCCAGGTGAGCGATGCCATCGAGAGCCTTTCCGGTGGGAGACCGCGTGAGCATAGAAGGACCGTCCGGCGCTGGAGCGAACCTTAGGTGCGGTGGTTCGTCGAGCGCTTCCGGCCCTCCTGGCGGTGGTCGCCGCGATTGCCGACTCCCGGGGGTCGCACGGTCTTGCGTTCGATGCGCTGATCGCAGCTGTGCCGTTCACGGCCGTCGCGGCGCTCGGCGCCTTCGACGTCTACCTCGGCGATCGCGAGCGTTCGTTCGCAGGCCTGCAGGCGCTGCTCTGGGCGCTCGCCCTGACGATGCTCGTGCTCTCGTGCGCCGCTCGGTCACCCGCCACGCAGATGCACACGCTGCCCCCGCTCGGCGCCTCGGCGCTCGCTGCGCTGCTCGTCGTGTACGCGGCGAAGGTGCTGCTCGCGATCCTGCCGTACGCGCGCCTGGCGCTGCGGCCGGCAAAGCCCTAGCGGCGCCCAAACCGCAATCCCGATCAGCCGCCCGCGCCGCGGCGCGGGCGCCTCAGGCTACGGGAGGCGCCAGAACTCGCCGGTCAGCCCGACCGAGTCGAGGATCGCCTGGTTCTGCTCGCCGGTGTGCATCACCCAGTCGGCCGCCAGGCGGTCCGTGTACCAGGCGTGTGCGAGCTCGCTCAGGGTCGAGACCGGGATGGTGGCGCCGTGCGGCCGCCCCGCCAGCCATCGCTCGACGTGCTCTTCCGACCGGAAGAGGTTCATCGCGCTTCAGGTGAAGACGATGTCGTCCCACCACTGCCGTGCGGGAACGAGGCAGTGGAAGACGAGGCTCTCGTCGTCCGGCCGTTCGTTCTCGATTCGCAGCCGGATCGGCTCGCTGCAGTCCGGGCAGGGCGCCTCGATCAGCCCGTCGGCGTGCAGTGCCGCGCAGATCCCGATCGCGTCCCACGCACAGGGCGCGTACCAGTCACGGTCGTCGGCGTGCACGCGATAGGAGGTCGGCACGGCGGAGAACGGAGCCGCCCAACGGAGTTCGCCCTGCCGATCGAGGACGAGTGCATGCTCGTCGTGCAGCCGACCCCACGCGGCTCGGATCTTGAAGCCGTCGCCGAGCTCGTCGGAGAGCGGCGCGCGGCCGAATTCGGCGAAGTCCGCGTAGGTCCGGCGCCTGATCTCGAGGTCGTGATGGTCCAACTACAAGGGCAGCGTATGCGCCGCCGAGCGGGCCACGTCGATCAGCGGCTGCACCGCGAAGAACGAGCCGACCGTGATCACGAGGCAGATCGCGACGCCCGCGCTCAGCAGCACCTCGCGCGGCGGTGAGCCGCCGGCGGGTGCGAGCCGCAGCTCCGCAGCGTCGCGGAAGTACATCGCGCGCACGACGCCGAGGTAGTAGTAGGCCGAGATCATCGTCCCGATCACGCCCGCGACGATCAGCCACCACCAGCCGCGGTCCCACGCGGCGGCGAAGACGTAGAACTTGCCGATGAAGCCGCCGGTCAGCGGGAAGCCGAGGAACCCGAGCATGAACACCCACATGGCGACACCGAGGAAGGGGCGCTCCCAGCCGAAGCCGGCGAGGTTCTCGAGCGTCACCGGGGTGCCGAGCTCGCGCTCGCGGGCGGCGATGATGCCGAACGCGCCCAGCGACATCGCCGCGTACGGCACGAGGTAGTACATGAGCGCCCGCGCCCCGAGCTGGTTCGCCGACGCGACCGCGATCAGCATGAAGCCGGTGTGCGAGACGGCCGAGTAGGCGAGGATCCGCTTCACGTTCCGCTGCACGAGCGCGGCGATGTTGCCCCAGGCGAGCGAGACGATCGCGATCACCGCGACCGCGTACGTCCAGAGCCGGTGGTCGTGCGGAAAGGCGGTCACGAGCAGCCGGTAGGCGACAACGAGCCCGGCGATCTTCGTCGCCGAGGCCATGAACGCCGTCACCGGCGTGGGCGCCCCCTGGTACACGTCCGGCGTCCACTGGTGGAACGGCGCCGCCGAGACCTTGAACATCAGACCGACGAGGATCATCGCCAGGCCGACGACGAGCATCGCGTCGCCGCCGTGGCCGAAGGCGGCGATCTTGTCGAAGCTCAGCTGCCCCGTCTCGCCGTAGATGAGCGCGGAGCCGAAGAGCAGCGTCGCCGAGCCGACCGAGCCGACGATCAGGTACTTGAGCCCCGCCTCGAGCGATCCGATCAGGTCGATGTCGATCGCGCAGAGCGTGTAGAGGCCGATCGAGAACCACTCCAGCGCCAGGAACAGCGTCATCAGATTCGACGCCTGCACGAAGAACGCCATCCCGGCAGCGGTCGCGGTGAGCAGCGCGTAGTACTCGGCGACGTGCTCGTCGCGCCATCGCTCGCGATACGAGATCAGCACCGCCACCGCGCCGGAACCCGCGATCAGCACTTGCGCGAGCGCCGACCAGCGGTCGCGGAACATCGCGTCGTGGACGAGCGTCGTCCCGTGTGGGCTCTTCACGTCGAGGAGGACGGCGAGTACGAGGGCGGTGACGAAGCCGCCGAAGCCCACGAATGCGGCGACGACCCTGCGGATCGTGCGCCGCGTGAAGACGGCGACCATGAGCAGCAGGCCCGACGCGCCGAGCAGCGCGAGCACGGGCGCGAGCGCGAACCAGTCGACGTGTGGCTTGACGATCACTTGTTCACCTCGAGCGTCACCTTCGTCTCTTGCATCGTCGTCTGAGCTTCGAGGGCGCCGAGTTGTGCAACCGAGTAGCCGCCTCCGAACGCGCGCTGCGAGACGAGGTTCGGCCACGCGGACAAGCCGAGCAGGCAGAGCGTCAGCGGCACGACGACGGCAAGCTCGCCGATGCGCAGGTCGAGCGCGGCGTCCGGCACGGCCGGGCCGACGTCCTGGTGCAGCACGCCCGAGATCGCGCGCAGCATGTACATCGCGGCGAGCACGATCCCCGTCGCCCCGATCACGGCCCATGCCCAGCCCTGCTGGAACACGCCGGCGAGGATCAGGAACTCGCCCGCGAACGTCGTCGAGAGCGGCACGGCGAGCGAGATGATGCCGACGGTCATGATCATCGTCGCGAGCGCCGGCCGGCCGCGCGCCATGCCGCCGAGCAGCCGGAACTCGCCGGTCGACGTGCGCCGCTCGACCATGCCGGCGAGCAGGAACAGCGATGTCGAAACGAGTGCGTGGTTGACCATCTGCAGCACGGCGCCATCGAAGCCGAGGTTGTTGTTCGCGAACAGGCCGAGCCCGATCAGGCCTGACTGTGCGAGCGACGAGTACATGACGACGCCGCGGAAGTCCGGCGCGCGGAACGCGAGCATCGATCCGTACACGAGCGACGCCGACGAGAGGATCAACAGCACGACCCGCCAGTCGTGCACGACCGACGGGAACTTCGGGATCACGATCCGCAGCAGGCCGTAGAGGCCCGCCTTGGAGACGATCCCGGAGAGGATCGCGGAGACCTCGGCGGGCGACTCGCGGTACGTCTCGGGCAGCCAGCCATGCAGCGGGAAGAGCGGTGACTTGATCGCAAACGCGGCGACGAAGCCGAGGAACAACCAAGTCGAGGACGACGTCCCCATCTTCGTCAGGTCGAACGTGCCCTTCTGCAGGCCGAGGATGACGATCGCGACCAGCATCAGCAGCGAGCCGACGACCGTGTAGATGACGAACGTGAGCGTCGCGCGCAGCCGGGCTGGTCCACCCCATACCCCAATCAAGAGATAGAGGGGGATGAGCATCGCTTCAAAAAAGGCGTAAAAAAGGAGCAGATCTTGGGCTGTAAATACGCCGACGATCGCACCTGTCAGCAGCAGCATCAGCGAGAAGTACGCGCGGGCGCGCGTACGGCCGATCCACCAGCCGTAGATCACACAGGCCGCCATGACGACGACGGTCGCGCCGACGAGCCAGAGCGAGAAGGCGTACTGGCCGACGTGGTACGAGACACCCAGGTCGCTGAACCAGGAGCGGCTCTGGCCAAGCTGGAGCGCGGGGCTCGAGAAGTCGAACTTCGCCGCGGCCGTGATCCAGAAGCCGACCTCGAGCAGCGAAACCAGCGCTGCGACCGAGCCGAGCCAGTAGCCCGGGAGCGGCGCGATCGCGACGAGCAGCGCGCCCGCGACCGGGACGAGGATGAGGATGGTGGTCAGCCAGTGGTGCATCAGCGGGCCGCCAGGAAGACGACTGCGAGGACGGCGAGCCCACCGGCGAGAGCCAGGGCGTACGAGCGTACGAGCCCGGTCTGTGCTCGTGCCAAGCCGCGGCCGCCGAGCCCGACGCTGCCGCTGACCGCGTCGATCGCGCCGGCGATCAGCGGACGTTCGACAAGGGCGTAGAAGCCGCGCGCGACGAGATCGGCCGGGTAGTACCAGAGGTAGTCGTAGAGCTCGTCCCAGTAGAACTTCTTCTCGAAGAGGCGCACCGGGCGCGGCACCGGGATCGTCTTCGCGGCGTAGAGCGCCCAGGCGACGATGATCCCCGCGAGCCCGACGCCGACGGCGGCGCCCGAGATCGCCCACTCCTGCGCATTTGTCGGCTCCGCAAACGGCGCGGCCACCGGCCCGAGCCAGGTCGAGAGCGGGTGCCAGAGCGGCGCGAACTGCAGGAAGCCGCCGATCACGGAGAGCAGCGCGAGAGTGCCGACGGTCCAGCGCATCGAGAGCGGTCCTTCCTTGCCGTGGTGCGCGTGGAAGTGCTCGCGCGCGAACGCCGACGGTTCGCCGGTGAACACGATGAAGTAGAGGCGGAACGCGTAGACACCGGTCAGGAACGCGCCGATCAGGCCGAGGATGGTGATCAGGATCCCGTACCAGCCGCGGTCGAGCCCCGCGGCCAGGATCGAGTCCTTCGAGAAGAAGCCGGCGAACGGCGGGATGCCGACCAGCGCCAGCGAGCCGATCAGGAACACCAGCTTCGTGAACGGCATCAGCCGGCCGATCCCGGCGAGCTGGCGGATGTCCTGCTCGCCGACGACGGCGTGAATCGCGATGCCGGCGGCGAGGAAGAGCAGAGCTTTGAAGAACGCGTGCGTCATCAGGTGGAACATCGCGTTCGGGTACGCGCCCAGCCCTGCGCCGACGAACATGTAGCCGATCTGGGACATCGTCGAGTAGGCGATCACGCGCTTGACGTCGACCTGGACGAGCGCGATCAGGCCCGCCATCAGCAGCGTCGCCGCGCCGAGTCCGGCGGCGAGGTCCTCGATCACGTACGCCTTCTCGAACAGCGGGTGCGTGCGCACGATCAGGTAGACGCCGGCGGTCACCATCGTCGCTGCGTGGATCAGGGCGCTGACCGGTGTCGGGCCTTCCATCGCGTCGGGGAGCCACGTGTGCAGCGGGATCTGCGCGCTCTTGGCGACCGCACCGCCGAGCAATCCGAGGGCGACGAGGTTCGCGACGGCGCCGCCGTGCGGCGCGGCGGCGAAGACGCCTGCGTAGTCGAGGCGGCCGGTGTGCTGGATCAGCAGGAAGAGCGCAAGCGCCATGGTCGCGTCGCCGAACGCGTTCATCACGAACGCCTTCTTCGCGGCCGCGATCGCGGACGGGCGATCCTGGTGGAAGCCGATCAGCAGGTAGCTCGAGAGGCCGACCATTCCCCAGCCCGCGAGCAGCAGCAGCAGGTTGCCGCCCTGGACGAGCAGCAGCATCGAGAAGACGAAGATCGACATGTACGCGAAGTAGCGCCGCTCCTCGTCCTCGCCGTCCATGTAGCCGACCGAGTAGGCGACGATCAGGCTGCCGACGCCGGAGACGATCAGCATCATCATCACGCTCAGCTGGTCGGTGAGCAGCGTGAGGCCGAAGTGGTACTGCCCGGCGGAGAGCCACGTCCACGACGTCGTGACGTGGGTGCGCGCGTGCGCGTCCTCGCCGAGCATCGTGAAGAACGCGATCGCGGCGGCGACGAACGCGCCCATCGTCGTCAGCGTCGAGATGTAGCCGGCGGCGCGTCGCGAGATCTTCGTGCCGGCGACGCTGATCAGCACTGCCGATGCGAGCGGCAGCAGCAGGCAGACCCAGGTTGCCGTTTTCATCCGCGCAGCGTCCTGAGCTTGTCGACGTCGAGCTCGACGTTACGGCGGCCAAGGGCGACGATCAGGCCGAGGCCGACGACGACCTCCGATGCGGCGACCGCCATCACGGAGATGGCGAAGATCTGCCCGTCCTCGCGGCCGTGCAAGCGCGAGAACGCGATCAGGAGCAGGTTCGCCGCGTTGAGCATGATCTCGACCGAGAGCAGGATGATCAGCGGCGAGCGGCGTAGCATCACGCCGAGCGCGCCGGTCGCGAACAGGAGCGCGCTGAGCACGACATACCACTGAGGGTCAGGCCCGTGCATCGCTCTCCTGCCGCCGCGCGTGCGAGCCGAGCACGACACCGCCGACCGCCGCGACGAGCAGCACGATCGACGTCACCTCGAACGCGAGCAGGTGGTCGGTCAGGAAGAGCTTCCCGACCTCGCTCGGCGTGCCGAAGCTGCGTCCGATGTGGCTGGGCTTGGAGAGGAAGCCGCCGGCCTTCAGGCCGACGACGACGATCACCTCGACGAGCACGGCGCCGCCCGCGGCGACCGCCCCCAGCACCTGCCACGACGGCCCGCCGGTCCACGGCGACTCCTCGCTGCGGTCGCCCAGGTAGGCGATCACGAACAGGAACATCACCATCACCGCGCCGCCGTAGACGAGCACCTGGCCCGCGGCGACGAACTCGCCGGAGAGCAGCAGGAACAGAACGGCGAGCGAGGCCAGGTTCCCGATCAGCGACAGCGCCGAGTAGAACGGGTTGCGAAAGCTGACGACCGCCAGCGCGCTGACGAGGCACGCGAACGCTGCCCCGAACCAGACGCACCAGACGAGGAAGTTCGCCACGCTACGAGTGCTCCTGGTAGTACGGGATCGGCGTGTCGTAGAGGTCGGGGTCGGCGACGGGCACGCGCTTCATCGGCGGGTTGAGCAGCATGTCCTTCGTGTAGATGAGGTCGTCGCGGTTGTGCTCGGAGATCTCGAACTCGTTGCCGAGCGTGATCGCATCGAACGGGCACGCCAGCTCGCAGTAGCCGCAGAAGATGCAGCGCGACATGTTGATCTCGTAGATGCGCGCGTAGCGCTCGCCCGCCGAGACGCGGTTGTTGGGCGTGTTCTCCGCCGGCACGACGCGGATGCAGTCGGCCGGGCACGCCGCCGCACAGAGCGAGCAGCCGACGCACTTCTCGAGGCCGTTCTCGTGGCGGTGCAGACGGTGGCGGCCGCGATAGCGTGGGTACACCGGCCGCTTGTACTCGGGGTACTGCTGCGTGATCGGCTTCTTGAAGATCTGCTTCAAGGTGACGCCGAAGCCCTTGAGCGTGTTCGGGACGACGGCCATTACTTGATCAGCACCACGAGGAACGCGGTCACGAGGGCGTTGGCGGTCGCGAGCGGCAGGAGCACCTTCCAGCCGAACCGCATCAGCTGGTCGTAGCGGAGGCGCGGCTGCGTCGCGCGCAGCCAGATGAAGACGCTCACGAAGAAGAACAGCTTCAGGACGAACCAGATCGGCCCGAGGACGTCGAGCGAGTGCACCCACGGGAAGTGGTAGCCGTCGAAGAACAGCGTCACGCAGAGCCCCGAGAGCGTGAGCATGTTGATGTACTCGGCCGCCTGGAAGAGCCCCCAGCGCATGCCGGAGTACTCCGTGTGGTAACCGGCGACGAGCTCGGTGTCGGCTTCAGGCAGGTCGAACGGCGCGCGTGACGTCTCGGCCGTGCCGCCGATCAGGAAGACGGCGAGCCCGATCGCCTGCGGGATGAAGAACCAGAGCGTCGCCTGCTGCTTGTCGACGATGTCGACGAGGTTCAGCGACTGGCCCATCAGCACGACGCCGAGCACTGACAGCGCGAGGGAGACCTCGTACGAGACGAGCTGCGCGCAGGTGCGCATCGAGCCGAGGATCGAGTACTTGGACTCGGACGCCCAGCCGCCGACGATGAAGCCGTAGATGCCGATCGAGCCGAGCGCGAAGATCAGGATCAGCGAGATCGGCAGGTTGGCGACGGTGCCGGTGATGTGCCGGCCGTGGACGGTCCAGCCTTTGCCCCACGGCAGCACGCTGAACGCGAGCAGGGCTGTGAACATCGAGACGACCGGCGCGATGATGTAGAGCGGCTCTTTGGCCGCCGACGGCGCGAACGCCTCCTTGCGGATCAGCTTCAGCAGGTCGGCGATCGGCACGAGCAGGCCCTTGGGGCCGGCGCGGTTCGGGCCGTAGCGCAGCTGCATCCGGCCGAGCAGCTTCCGCTCGAGCCAGGTCGTGAAGGCGAAGAAGACCATCACGACGTTGATGACGACGAACGCCTTCGGGATCGTGATCCACCAGGGCTCGTGCATCAGGGTTTGACCTCGACGGTCGGGTGGAGGTCTGCCGCGTGGTCGGTGGCGATGCGCACCGTGCCCGCGGCCAGGTCGCGCGCGATGCGGGCGCGCAGCTCGACGGACGTGCCGTTGGACGAGACCTTGACGGTCTGGCCGTTGCGGATCTTGCGTGCCTGCGCGTCGGCCGGCGAGATTTGCACCTCGGGGCTCGGCCGCTGGAACTGCAGCTCGGGCGTGCGGTCGACCGCGGCGCCGGAGAAGAGCGGCTTGTAGGCGACGAGCCGCAGTCCGCGTCCCTTCTTCCTTTGTGCCAACTTGGCACCGACTGGCGTCGGGGTCTCGCGCGGCTGCGGTGCCAGGGAAGCCCGCTCGCCGATCTCGCCGAAGGTGATGCCGCCGTAGCAGCGCTCGGAGATCTCGTCGAAGACGACCGAGACGTGCGGCGACAGGTCGACGTCGAAGCGCTCCGCCAGCTTCGCGAGCCAGGCGAGCGTGTCCGGGACCGGCGCGAGGACGGCGCGGCGCTGGCGCTGCAGCCGGCCCTCGAGGTTGATCGTCGTGCCGTCGCGCTCCAGATAGCTCGTTCCCGGGAGGACGAGGTCGGCGATGCCGCGGAAGCTGGACTCGAACATGCCGATGCCGATCACGACCTCGGCCTCCGCCGCCAGGGCGCGGACGTCGTCGTTGAGCGCGGCCTCGTCGCCGAAGATCACGATCGCGCGCGGCTCTTCGTCGCCGGGCTCCTCGTCGCCCGCGGCGCTCCAGGCGTCCGCGACGCCGCGTCCGTTCGGCGTCAGCGGCAGGAAGTAGACGTGGGTTGCCTCGACGCGGCCGACCTTCGCGGGATCGTCCGTGATCAGCGCGTCGACTGGTCCCTCGGGCGCCTCGTAGTCGATGCGCGCGCCGGCCCGGCGCGCGGCCTTCAGCCAGAGGTCGACGACTGGTGCCCGCTCGACGATCGGGACGTCGGCGAGGACGGCGATCGTCTTGGCGCTGCGGATCGCGGACAGCGGCGAGCCGCCGAACTCGGACGGCTCCTCGGGGAGGACGGCGTTGTGCGCGCCGAGGCCGCGGCGCAGCAGCTTCGCCAGCCCGTACGCCTCCTCGATCGACTCGCCGCCCGAGAGCGCGGTCACCGTCGTCGCGCCGCCGCGGCGCAGCAGCTCCTCGGCGCGGTCGATGGCGTCGTCCCAGCTCAGCGCCTCGAAGCGGCGCGGGCCGGCCTTGCGCGCGGGCGCCGTGATCCGGTCGGAGGCGTTCAGATGCGAGAACGCGAAGCGGCCCTTGTCGCAGAGCCAGCCCTCGTCCACCTCCGGGTGGTTCCGCGACATGACGCGCTTGACCTTGCCCTCGCGCGTCGTCGCACTGATGTTGCAGCCGACGGGGCAGAGGCCGCAGACGGTGGGCACGTTCTGGATCTCCCAGGGACGGGCCTCGAAGCGGTACTGCGTCGAGGTGAGCGCGCCGACCGGGCAGATCTCGGTCACGTTGCCGGAGAAGTGGCCCTTGTACGGCTCGTCCTCGAAGGTGGCGATCACCGACTGCGCGCCGCGGTTGATCGCGACGAGCTGGCCGTCCTCGGCGACGTTCTCGCTGAAGCGCGTGCAGCGGTAGCAGAGGATGCAGCGCTCACGGTCGAGCGCGATCAGCGGCGAGATCGGGATCGGCTTCTCGAACGTCCGCTTCGGGAACGTCATGCGCGTGTTGCCCGGCCCGTAGCGGAACGTCAGGTCCTGCAGCGGGCACTCGCCGCCCTTGTCGCAGACGGGGCAGTCGAGCGGGTGGTTGACGAGGATGAACTCGAGCGTCGCGTTCTGGCCCTCGGCCGCCTGCTTCGAGGTGCGCGCCGTCTTGACGACCATTCCGTCCTGCGCCGTGAGGGTGCAGCCGGCCTGGAGCTTCGGCATCCCTTCCACCTCGACGAGGCACATGCGGCAGGCGCCGACGGGCGGCCCGAGCCGCGGCTCGTAGCAGAAGACGGGGATCTCGACCCCGGCGGCGGCGGCCGTCTCGACGATGCCGGTGCCCTTCGGCACCTGCACCTGCCGCTCGTCGATTGTGAGCGTCACCAGCTCTGGCGTGCTCACGCCGGCACCTCTGCCGTCGGCGCATGGGTGTGCATCTGGATCGGCGCCAGGACGTGGTCGAGCGACGAGGAGCCGCCGAAGGGGCACCCGCCCTGCTCGATGTGCGCGATGAACTCGTCGCGGAACTTCGCGACATACGAGGCGACGATGATCGCGTCGGAGTCGCCGAGCGGACAGAGGCACTTGCCGTTGATGCGGTCGCAGACGTCGAGCAGCAGGTCGAGGTCGCGCTGCGTGGCGCGGCCGTCCTCGAGCTTGCGCAAGATCGCCGTCAGCCAGCGCGTTCCCTCGCGGCACGGCGTGCACTTGCCACACGACTCGTGTTCGTAGAACTCCGAGAACCGGATGCCGAGCTGGACGATGCAGCAGCGGTCGTCGAGGACGACGATCCCCGCCGACCCCATGGCCGTCCGCAGCTGCGCGAGCGAGTCGAAGTCGTAGCCGACGTCGATCTCGTCGGCGCGGAGGATCACCGTCGACGAGCCGCCCGGCACGACCGCCTTCAGCTGCCGCCCGTCCGCGATCCCGCCGCCAAGGTCGTAGATGATCTCCCGCAGCGACATCCCCGAGTCGATCTCGTAGTTGCCGCCGTTGACGACATTGCCGGAGACCGAGACGACGCGCGTGCCGCGCGTGTTCGGGACGCCGAGCTTCGCGTACTCGGCGCCGCCCATGGCCATGATCGGCGCGACGGTCGCGATCGTCTCGACGTTGTTGACGACGGTCGGCGCGGCATAGAGACCCGCGATCGCCGGGAACGGGGGCTTCGAACGAGGCTGCCCGCGCTTCCCTTCGAGCGACTCGAGCAGTGCCGTCTCCTCGCCGCAGATGTACGCGCCCGCGCCGCGGTGGACGACGATCGTGATGTCGCCCCGGATGTCCGGCCGGTCGCGCAGCTCCTCGAGCGCCTCGACCAGCACCTGGTAGGGGCCGCTGTACTCGCCCCGGATGTAGACGAACACGTTCGTGCAGTCGATCGCGTGCGCCGTGATCAGACAGCCCTCGATGAACCTGTGCGGCACGCGCGACAAGATCTCGTTGTCCTTGAAGGAGCCGGGCTCCGACTCGTCGGCGTTGACGACCAGGTAGTGCGGCTTCGGGATTTGCTCCTTCGAGGGCACGAACGACCACTTACGGCCGGTCGCGAAGAACGCGCCGCCGCGGCCGCGCAGCTCCGACGTGAGCAGCTCCTCCGTCACCTCGGCCGGCGTCAGCGCGCGCGCCTTGGCCAATGCCGTGTAGCCGCCCGCCGCCTCGTACTCCGCCAGGCTTGTCGTCGGGTCGGCGAGGACGATCGGCTCGGCGCTAGCCACGCAGCTCCTCGACGATCGCCGGCACGTCGTCGGCCTTCACGTGCGTACGGTAGGCGTGGTCGACGGCGACGATCGTCGCCCAGCCGCAGCCGCCGAGGCACTCGACGGTGCGGAGCGTCACCTTGCCGTCGTCGCTCGTCTCGCCGGCGCGGCAGCCGAGCTCGGACTCGAACGCCTCGACGACCTGCTGCGCGCCGACGACGGCGCAAGACACGTTCGTGCAGACCTCGACGAGGTGCTCGCCGATCGGAGCGAGGTGGAACTGGTCGTAGAACGACGCGACCGACTTGCAGAACGCCGGCGTCGTCTCGAGCGCGTCCGCCACCTCGCGCAGCGCCTCCGGCGACAGCCAGCCGTACTCCTCCTGCGCGAGCCGTAATGCCGGCAGCGTCGCGCTGTCCGAACCCTCCGGATACTTCGCGCGCTCGGCCTGAATCGCCGCGTAGAGGCTCACCGGTCGACCTCGCCCATGACGGTGTCGAGCGAGCCGACGATCGCGATCATGTCCGCGATCAGCGCGTCGCTCATGCAGGTCGCCGTCGCCTCGAGCGCGACGAACGACGGCGCACGGAACTTGACCCGCCACGGCTTCGGCCCGCCGTCCGAGCAGACGTAGCAGCCGAGCTCGCCGCGCGGCGACTCGATCGCGAAGTAGACCTCGCCCTCGGGCGCGCGGAACCCCTCGGTGACGATCTTGAAGTGATGGATCAGCGACTCCATCGACGTGTGCAGCTCGTGCCTCGGCGGCAGCACGACCTTGCGGTCATCGGCGATCCACGGTTCGCCGCCCATGTTCTCGAGGCGGTCGAGGCATTGCTCCACGATCCGCACTGACTCGCGCATCTCCTCGATGTGCACGCGGTAGCGCGCGTAGACGTCGCCCTGCGGGTACACCGGCACGCGGAAGTCGACCTGGTGGTACGCGAGATACGGCTGGTTGCGCCGCAGGTCCCAGTCGACACCCGAGCCCCGCAGCACGGGACCGGACTGGCCGAGCGCGATCGCGTCGGCGGCCGAGAGCAGCCCGATCCCCTCGGTGCGCTCGAGCCAGATCTTGTTCCGCGACAGCAGCGTCTCGTAGTCGTCGATCGCCTTCGGCATCCAGTCGCAGAACTTGCGCGTCTCGGGATAGAACCCGCGCGGGATGTCCTCGGCGAGGCCGCCGACCTGGAAGTACCGCGTGTGCATGCGGTAGCCGGCGACCAGTTCGAACAGGTCGAGGATCTGGTCGCGCTCGCGGAACGCGTACCAGAACATCGAAATCGCGCCGAGCTCGAGCGCGGCCGTCCCGAGCCAGACAAGGTGCGAGTGGATGCGGTTCAACTCGCAAAGCAGCGTGCGCATCCAGGTCGCCTTCTGGGGCACGTCGATGTCGAGCAGCTTCTCGACGGCGCCGACGAACACGTACTCGTTGTTCTGGAACGAGACGTAGTCGATGCGCTCCGGGTACGTGATGCCCTTCCACCACGTCTTGTGCTCCATGTTCTTCTCGAAGCCCGTGTGCAGGTACCCGACCACCGCTTCGAGCCCGGTCACGTCCTCGCCGTAGAGGTCGACGATCAGCCGCAGCACGCCGTGCGTGGACGGATGGTTCGGGCCGAAGTTGACCGTCATCACGTCGCCGGTGGCCAGCACGTCGTGCGGCGTTCGTAGCACGGTCGGGATCGGCGTCGGGATGCGCGTGCCCTCGTAGATCGGCGCACGCGAGCGCGGCGGCGCGAGAGCCACTTATTCCTCCTCCGAGAAGCGGACAGGCTCGCCGCCGAGCGGGTAGTCCTTGCGCAGCGGGTGCCCCTCCCAGTCGTCGTCGAGGAGGATTCGCTTCAGGTTGGGGTGGCCCTCGATCTCGATGCCCATCAGATCCCACGCCTCGCGCTCGTGCCAGTCGGCGGTCGGCCAGACCTCGATCACGGTCGGGACGGTCTCGCCCTCGTCGAGCCACGCCTGCAGACGGAGGCGCCGCGGCTCGGGGCCGAGCGCGAGCAGGTGGTAGTTCATCGCGAACCGCTTCGGCTTCGGCGCCGGCACGACCTGGTAGCCCTGTGTCATCGGGGCGTTGAGGTCGCGGCCGTCCGGCGTGCCGATGTAGCCAGACACGCCCTTGGCCCCCCAGCCCAGGTAGTCGACCGCCGTGATGTCAGAGAGGAAGTTGAAGCCCTCCTCGTCGCGCAGGTACGTCGCGGCTTCGATCAGGTCTGCAGGCTCGACGACCAGCGTCGTCTCGCCGTGCCCGTCGAGCTGGCGCACGAGACCGGGAACGGTCAAGAGGCGACGCTCCGCAGCTCGTACGCGGGCGGCACACCGGCGCGCACCGCCTCGTGCAGGCGGATGATCCCCTCCATCAGCTGCTCGGGGCGGGGCGGGCAGCCTGGGACGTAGATGTCGACGGGGACGATCTTGTCGACGGACTGGACGATTGCGTAGTTGTTGAACATGCCGCCGGACGAGGCGCACGCGCCCATCGCGATCACCCATTTCGGCTCCAGCATCTGGTCGTAGATCTGGCGCAGCGGCGCCGCCATCTTGTGAGCGACGCGGCCGGAGACGATCAGCAGGTCGGCCTGGCGCGGCGAGCCACGAAAGGGCTCCATCCCGAAGCGCGCGATGTCGTAGCGGCTCGAGACGATCGACATCATCTCGATCGCGCAGCAGGCGAGCCCGAACGTATCGGGCCACATCGAGTTGGTCTGCGCCCAGGCGACGGCCTTGGCCAGCGTCGTCAGCCCGACCTTCTGCTCCAGCTCGTTGACCTCGTCCTCGAACTTCGACGAGCTCTTCGTCGGCCAGAGCAGGCGCTCGGACTTGAGCCCGAACTCGCGCAGCCGCTTGTCCTCTAGCGCCATTCGAGCGCCCCCTTCCGCCAGATGTACACGTAGGCGACCAGCAGGATCAGGAGGAAGACGAGGAACTCGAAGAACCCGAACCAGCTCAGCAGGTGGAGGATCACCGCGAGCGGATACAGGAACACGATCTCGATGTCGAACAGGATGAAGAGCATCGCCGTCAGGTAGAAGTTGACGCTGAAGCGCTGGTGCGGCGGCGGGCCCTGGGAGACGCCCGACTCGAACGGGACCGTGCGCGCGCGGAGTCGGCGGTGCGGCCGCTGCGCGAAGACGAAGCTCCCGATCATCATCGTTGCCGGGATCATCAGGGCGAAGAACCCGTAGATCGCAAACGGCAACCAGTCGTCGAACAACTTGCCTCCCTGTCGAAGCTCGGCGCGGACGCTAGCACCATCGGTTCGCATGGCACGAACGGAACCGCGAGCCTAGGAGGAATCAGCGTTACAGGTGTCACGAAGTGGCAACCGGGGGAGGGCTGGGTACACTGCGAGTGATGGCAACGATCGAGCGCGAAGAGACCACTCTCGTCACCCTCACCGAGGGTGCCGCGGCCAAGATCAGCCGGCTGATGGCCGAGGAGCCCGCCGGCGAGGCGGAGGTGCTGCGCGTCGCCATTCAGGGCGGTGGCTGCAGCGGCTTCGAGTACGCGCTCGGCTTCGATCGCGGCGCGCAGGCCGGCGACCACGAGCTCGAGTTCCACGGCGTGCGGGTCGTCGTCGATCCCTTCAGTGCCCCGTATCTCCAGGGCTCGACGATCGACTTCCTCGAGGGCCTGCAGGAGTCCGGCTTCAAGATCGACAACCCGAACGTCGTCTCGGCGTGCGGGTGCGGCTCGAGCTTCCAGGTGGCCGAGGGCGAGGCGCCCGACGCCGCCGCCGGCTGCGGCACCTGCGCCCACTGAGTCGCCTACTGGGCGCGCCACTTCGTGTCGCGGTCGTCGGCTCCGGCCCCGCCGGATTTTATGCGGCCGATGCGTTGCTGAAGAGCGAGGAGCCGCCGGTCGAGGTGGACGTGATCGACCGCCTGCCGACGCCGCACGGGCTCGTCAGGCTCGGGGTCGCGCCCGACCACGAGAACATCAAGGCTGTCTCGCGGGCATTCGAGAAGACCGCGGCTCGGCCGGGCTTCCGTTTCTTCGGCAACGTCCAGGTCGGCCGCGACGTGACCCACGACGAGCTCGCGGCGATCTACGACGCGGTCGTCTACTCGGTCGGCGCGCAGACCGACCGTCAGCTCGGCATTCCGGGCGAGGACCTGCCCGGCTCCTGGGCGGCCACGGAGTTCGTCGCCTGGTACAACGGCCATCCCGACTTCCAGGAGCTCGAGTTCGACCTCTCGCATCCGCGCGCGGTCGTGATCGGCAACGGGAACGTCGCCATCGACTGCGTGCGCATGCTTTCGCTGACCGCGGAGGAGCTCGCGTCGACCGACACGATCGACGACGCGAGTGAGGCGATCATCGGCTCGGGGATCGAGGAGATCGTGATGCTCGGGCGTCGCGGCCCCGTGCAGGCCGCCTTCACGCCGCCCGAGTTGAAGGAGCTCGGCGAGCTTGCCGGCGCCGACGTGATCGTCGATCCCGCCGACCTCGAGCTCGATCCGGCCAGCGAGCGCGAGCTCGAGGCCGACCGCGAGCGCGCGCGCCGCAACATCGACCTGCTGCGCGAGTTCGCGGCACGCGAGCCCGAAGGCAAGCCGCGCCGCATCGTCCTGCGGTTCCTGACGTCGCCGGTCGCAATCCTCGGCGAGGGACGGGTCGAAGCCGTGGAGGTCGTCCGCAACGAGCTCGTGCAGGAGAACGGCCGGCTCGCCGCCCGCGCGACCGAGCAGACGGAGGTCCTACCCGCGGGAATCGTGCTGCGCAGCGTCGGCTACAAGGGCGTCGCGCTCCCGGGCATCCCGTTCGACGAGCGCGGCGGCGTCATTCCCAACGAGGGCGGGCGCGTCGAAGGCTGCGAGCGCACCTACGTCGCCGGCTGGATCAAGCGAGGCCCGAGCGGCGTCATCGGCACGAACAAGAAGGACGCGACGGAGACGGTGGAGCTGCTGCTCGAAGATGCGCGTTCCGGCAAGTTGCACAGCGAGGGTGGCGACCTAGCCCTTCTCTTGCAGGAGAAGGGCATCGAGTTCGTGGAGCACACCGGCTGGCGCGCGATCGACGAGTTCGAGCGCGCTGAGGGCGAGCCGCTCGGCCGCCCGCGCGTCAAGCTGCGCACCTGGCACGACTTGCTGTCGCACGGCCGTTCGTCGTAAGGTTCTCTCCTTCGCGGCGAAGGGGGAGAACATGAAGACAGCGATCGCGGCGGCATGCGTGACCCTTCTCATCGGCGTCGGGGCCGCTCAGGCGGCGCCAACGGTGGGGAGCGTCGCCCTGTTGGACACCGACCAAGGGCTGAAGTTCCCGAAGAACAAGCAGAACGAGCCGTCGATCGCACGCGATCCGCTCACAGGCGCGTTGATCGCCGGTGCGAACGACGAGATCAACAACAACCTCTGTCCCGGGACGACGACGCCGCTTGCGAGCCCCTGCCCGTTCACGCCGGGCCAGCCGACGTCCGCCTACTACCGCTCCAACGACGGCGTGCATTGGAGCGGCGGCTACCTACCCGGGTTCGACACGATCGGCCGGGTCTCGGGCGGAGACCCGTCGCTCGACGTCGGGCCGGCGCGGTGCGGGAACGGGACGTTCGCCTGGACCTGTGGCAGCGTCGTCTACTACAGCAGCCTCGCCGACCCGTACCCCGAGTTCGGCGGTGAGCAGGTCACCGTCTCGCGCTCCTACAACGATGGAGCGAGCTGGTCCAACCCGGTCGAGGCTTCGTCGATCGACCGCAAGTCGTCGTTCGCCGATCACCCGTGGCTCGCCGTCGACAAGGGCTCGGCGAGTCCCTGGTTCGGGCACCTCTACGAGTTCTGGGCCGACTACTGCAACGCGTGCTCCGGCAACGGCCGCGTCAAGCTCTACGTCGCGTCGTCGAGCGACGAGGGCCGCACGTGGACGAAAGCCATTCAACTGAGCGGTGCCGCATTCAACGACGTCCAGGGACAGACCGAGACGGGCCAGATCGCCGTCGCTTCGGACGGCACCGTCGAGGCGTTCTGGATCGACCATGCCGACTCGAAGGGCAAGTACCCGTCGGTGCAGGTCGTGGCCGTGTCCAGGGACGGCGGAGCGACCTTCTCCCCGCCGATCACCGTCGGCGGCGTCACCGACTACCCGCTTCGCGGCACGCCGTTCGACGTCGTCGATGCGTTCAACCGCGTCCCGGGAATGAGCGCGCGCGTCGACTGCTATCCGCACCCGGCGGCTGACCCGACGTCGAACCGCGTCTACGTCGTCTGGTGCGATTTCACGGGCGGCGTCGGCACGGTCCGCGGCGCGTACTCGGACGACGGCACGACCTGGTCGAGCCTCGGCACCGTCGGCGCAGTCTTCACCCGCAACGCATTCTTCCCCGCGATCGACGTCTCGACCAGCGGGCTCGTGGTCGTCGGCTTCGACGCGCTGACGGCGCCGCCGGCGAGCGATCTGTGGTCGACGGGAACGCAGGTCTACGACTACTACGAGGTGCAGGGGAACGCCGCCGGCTTCACGGCGCCGTTGCTCGTCTCGTCGGCGTCGTCGAATCCCGAGGCGTCGGCGTACAACAACCTGCAGGAGCAGTTCATTGGCGACTACACGGACCTGGCCGCGGGCCCGACGAGCTCCTACCTCACGTGGACCGACGCGAGCCAGGCTGCCCTCTGCTCGAGCGTCAGCGCCTACCAGGCGCAGGTCTACGCCGGCTCCAAAACCGCCGTGGCGCCGAACCCCGACCTCGTGTGCGATACCGCGTTCGGGAACACCGACGACGTCGTGGCGGTGGTGAACAACTAGGGAGGGCTACCATCGAGTCGTGACCGAGACTGCGCAGCGCGAGCTCTGGGGCGCCGAGACGACGAAGGCGGTAGCCAACTTCCCTGTCTCCGGCGAGCCGATTCCCGCGCACGTCGCGCGCTGGCTCGGGCGGATCAAAGCCGCGGCCGCGCGCGTGAACGGCGAGCTCGGCCTGCTCGACGCCGAGAAGGCGGAGCGGATCGCCGCCGCCGCCGACCGCATCGCAGCCGGCGAGCTCGACGACCAGTTCCCGATCGACGTCTTCCAGACCGGTTCGGGCACGTCCTCGAACATGAACGCGAACGAGGTGATCGCGACGCTCGCGGGCGACGACGTGCACGCGAACGACGACGTGAACATGGGCCAGAGCTCGAACGACGTCTTCCCGTCAGCGGTGCATCTCGCCTCGCTCGAGCAGGTCGTCAACGACCTGCTCCCGTCGCTCGACGGGCTGGCGGCGGCGCTCGAGGCGAAGGAGCGCGAGTTCGCCGACGTCGTCAAGTCGGGGCGGACGCACTGGATGGACGCGGTCCCCGTCACGCTCGGCCAGGAGTTCGGCGGCTACGCCGCCCAGGTGCGCGAGGGCAAGGCTCGGGTCGAGGCGACGCTCGAGCGGCTCGGCAAGATCCCGCTCGGCGGCACGGCCGTCGGCACCGGGCTGAACACGCACCCGGAGTTCGCCGAGCGAGTTCGTGCCAAGTTGGCACAAGCGACCGGGCTCACGATCTCGCCCCCGGCCGATCCGTTCGAGTCGCAGGCGGCGCGGGACGGGCTCGTGGAGACGTCCGGCGCGCTGAAGACGCTCGCCGTCAGCCTGACGAAGATCGCCAACGACCTGCGCTTCCTCGGCTCCGGCCCGCGCGCCGGGCTCTCCGAGATCTTCCTGCCCGAGCTGCAGAAGGGCTCCTCGATCATGCCCGGCAAGGTCAATCCGGTCATCCCGGAGGTCGTCACACAGGTTGCGGCGCAGGTGATCGGCAACGACGCTGCGATCACCGTCGGCGGCATGCAGGGCCACTTCGAACTGAATGTCTTCGTGCCGCTGCTGGCGCGGAACCTGCTGCAGTCGATCTCACTGCTCGCTGCGGCAAGCCGGCTGCTGGACGAGAAGTGCGTGCGCGGCATCGAGGCAAACCGCGAGCGGACGGAGCGCTACGCCGAGGCGACGCTCTCGGCCGCCACCGCGCTCAATCCCTACGTGGGCTACGACAAGGCGACCGAGATCGTGAAGAAGGCGGCCGCGACGGGCCGGTCGCTACGCGAGATCGCGCGGGAGGAGGGCGTGGCCGAAGACGTGCTCGACGAGGCGCTCGACTACCGCAAGATGGCGCGCCCGCACGACTAGTACGCCACCGCGCCGCGCCCGGTCTCCGCGGCGTGGCGCTGTTCGTCTGCGCGATAGCTCGAGCGGACGAGCGGGCCCGAGAAGACGGAGCCGAAGCCGATCGCCTCGCCCTGCTCGCGGAACCAGCGGAACTCGTCGGGATGCACCCAGCGGTCGATCGGTGCGTGCTTCGAAGACGGCTGCAGGTATTGCCCGATCGTGACCACGTCGACGCCGTGTGCGCGCAGGTGGCGCAGCGTCTCCACCACCTCGTCGTTCGTCTCGCCGAGGCCGACGATGATGCCGCTCTTTGTCAGCACCGGGTAATCGGCGATCTCCTTGGCGCGCTGCAGCAGCCAGAGCGCGCCGTCGTAGCTCGCCTTGCCGCCGCGCATGCGCCGGTGCAGGCGGCGGACGGTCTCGATGTTGTGATTGAAGACGTCCGGCCGCGCGCCGATCACGGTGCGCAGGGCCTCCTCCTCGACGCCGAGAAAATCGGGCGTCAGCACCTCGATCTTCGCCTCGGGCAGCTTCGCCTTGACCGCGCGAATGGTGGCCGCGTAGTGGCCGGCGCCCTTGTCGGGGACGTCGTCGCGGTCGACCGACGTGACGACGACGTGCTTCAGGTTCATCTGCGCGGCCGCGTGCGCGAGGCGTAGCGGCTCGAGCGGGTCGACCGGCTCCTCCGGCTTGCCCGAGTGCACGTAGCAGTAGCGGCACGCGCGCGTGCAGGTGTCGCCGAGGATCTGGAACGTCGCGGTGCCGCGCCCCCAGCACTCGGCGATATTCGGGCAGCGCGCCTCCTCGCAGATCGTGTGCAGGCGCTGGCCGTGGATCAGCTTCTTCACGTCGAAGTAGCTGCCGTTCTGCGACGGCGCGCGCACCTTCATCCACTCGGGGCGGCGCGGGCGATCGGCGACGGGGAGAGACGTCTCCATTTGCAGGCAATCTACCGGCGTGCACGGGGCACACGCGCTGCTGGCCATCCTGACCAGCGGGCTACCCTCCGGCGGTGAGCCGCGACGAGCAGCGCACGATTGTCGAGTCGAGCACGATCCTCCGCGGGACGGTCGGCTCGAC
>JBKPRG010000064.1:0-7570 GCA_046765815.1 Actinomycetota bacterium | reverse complement strand
GAACATGTGCGGCAGGTTCACCCGCGAGAAGACGAGGTCTTCGTCGTAGAAGTAGGTGATGTGTGTCTCCGAGAGGTCTGCGCGGTCGATGCCGAGATTGATCATCACTGCGGTGGTGAACGCGAGACGACTCGCCGCGACCTGCACGTGCTCCGGCGCACCGTCGACCAGGGCCACGAGCTCCGGCAGCGGGATCGACGAGATGACTCGGTCGTAGGCGAACGTCGCGCCGTTCGCAAACCTCAGCAGGCGCGCCTTCGGGTCGAGGCCGACGACCTCGTGGTCGAGACGCACGTCGAACCGGCGTGCGAAGGGCTCGAGGTACGACTTGTAGCCGCCATGTGACGGGTAGCGGAAGACGCTCACGTAATGATGGGACTCTCGCTCCCCCTCGAGCGCGCCGTAGACCACCTCGTCGAGCGTGGGCCGGTACATGCGCGGGCCGATCCAGTCGGTCGTGAGCTGGTCCATCGCAACCGTGTGGTACTTGCGACCGTAGATCATCGGAAACGTCTCGGCGAACGTCATGCCGTACGCCTTGCGGAGCCACGTCGCATAGTCGGGCTCCTCCGTCAGCGGCGTTCCGTCGACCGCAGCGAAATCGCGGATCACGTCGACGATCAAGTCCGACGGTAGTCCCTTCAGGTTGCACTGAACGGGATGCGGGATCCGATGGCCGCGCCAATAGTTGTCGATCCGCAGCTGCGGCTCCTCGTGACGGTTGTCGATGTTCGCGGCCAGCAAGTCCCGTACATGCTCGTGCTTCGTGAATGAGATGTGACCACCCTCGTCGAACACGAAGCCGCTCTCGTACCGGAACGAGTGTGTGTGCCCGCCGTAGTACGGGTTACGGTCGAAGCAGACGAACTCGACCCCGGCCTTTTCGAGGGCGTGCCCGGCCCCGAAGGCGGCCATGCCCGTCCCGAGGACGGCTACCGGCATCGGTCGGCGCGGTCCGGTTCCATCGCCACCACGGGCTCGAATGTACCGCAACTATCATCCCGCTCTGCCCCGGCGGCCCGGTCACGCATGCTCCCCTTCACGCTCGATACCTCCGCACTCGCGCGCGGCGCCGGGTCGACCGCCGTCGTCACCGGCGGTGCCGGCTTCATCGGCAGCCGCTTGTGCGACCTGCTGCGCGTCGCAGGCTGGGACGTGCATTCCGCGAGCCGGCGGGCACAGGGCCCGGCGGCGGCGACGCGTCACTGGCAGGTGGACCTCACCGACCTCGAGGCAACGCGTGACCTCGTCGAGCGGACGCGACCCGCTCGCGTCTTTCACCTTGCGAGCCACGTGTGGGGCGCCCCTGGCCTCGAGCACGTCCTACCGACGTTCCATGCGAATCTGCAGACCACGGTCAACTTGCTGACGGTGCTCGCGCAGACCGGGTGTGAGCGGTTCGTCGTAACGGGCTCCCTCGTCGAACCGGACCCGGGCTCGGCGGATCGGATTCCAAGCGCGCCGTACGCCGCCTCGAAGTGGGCGAGCAGCGACTACGTCCGCATGTTCCACGCGCTCTACGGGCTGCCCGGCTCGATCGCGCGCGTTTTCATGGTGTACGGCCCGGCGCAGCAAGACCCGACAAAGCTCGTGCCGTACGCCATCGAGAGCCTGCTCCGGAACGAGCCGCCGGCGATCTCGAGCGGCCGCCGTCTAATCGACTGGGTCTACGTCGACGACGTCGCCTACGGCCTCGCGCGCATGGCGGTCGCCGACGACGTCGCCGGGCAGACGGTCGACCTCGGCTCAGGCAACCTGATCAGCACCGGCGACTTCGTGGAGCGCATCTGCGAACTCTCCGGCACCGAGTTGCGGCCCCAGGTCGGCGCGGTCCCGGACCGTCCGCTGGAGCCGGTCCGCGTGGCCGACGTCGCGGCGACGGAGCGCGTGCTCGGCTGGGCACCCGCGACTCCGCTCGACGACGGGCTCAGCCGCACGATCGAATGGCACCGCGCTCAGCGCAGCTCGTAGAGCATCGCAAGTGCCCCGTGCTCGCGAATCGTCGCGACGCGCTGTCCGCGGGCCGCGAAGGCGCGTGGCAGCCGGTCGTACAGGAAGGTGTGCTCCGGCGCGTCGGCGGCATGGGACACGATCAGCCAGATCCGCCCGGGCGGGAGCGAGCGGACCTCCGCCAGATACGCGTTCTCGTCGCCGGCGCGATACGTCTGGACACGGACCTGCCGAGTGGAAGCGAGCGCAGGCGACCATTGGGCAAGTCCGCCCCGGCTCGGCACGAGGTCCCAGCCCGGCACGCGCGTGCAGGCGCACTGCTGGTAGTACGCGATCGCATATTGCGCGGCATAGGTGATGAAGAAGCGGTCACCCGGCCGCGCCTCGAGCGCCAGCGCATTCAGCACCGGGCGCGTCTCCTCCTTTGTCGGCGTGCGGAGCAGCTCGACGGCGCCGTGCACCGGGTAGGCGAGGACAAAGGCGGCAAGCGCAACGCCGACTACCGGGGCTGCGCGGCGCGCGACCCGCGCAACCGCGGCGACTCCCTCCCCGATGCAGATGCTCGCGATCGGCACCAGAAACAGGACCGTCCTGCCGGAGACGGGATAGTGGTCGGTGGCGTTCGCGGCAAGCGTCACCAGCGCAGGGACCGTCACGACGAGCATCGCGAGGAGCCGTGTGCGGAGGAGCACAACGAGGCCGGCCGCGCCGACCGCCGAGAGGACGAGCGTGACGAGCGTGAAGGCGCGCCCTCCGGTCGGCAGGCCGACATCTCCGAGCACGGCCGTCGCGAGCGCCTTCAGCGCGTGGGCGCCGCGCCCCCCGCTGCCGGCCGTTCCCGAGCCGAGGTACGCCGCCGAGCGGTACGAGCTGAGGACGCCGCTCGAGGTGCTCAGCGTGTGCGCGAGGACGGCGCCCGCGGCGAGCGCCCAGACGCCCATGACGATCACGAGGGCGCGCGACGGGAGACGCCTCCGGGCGAGCGCGGCTCCGACCAGCACGGCGCCCTGGCCGGCGACCACGAAGATCGCCGCGTGCGATAGCGAGACCGCGGCCACGCCGATCGCCGCCGCCGCGATCGTCGCGCGGCGGCTAGGGCGCGCCGCCAGCTCGAGGGCAACCAAGGTGACCGCAAGCCCGCAGGCGGTGTCGCCCGCGTACTGCTTGAGCTCGCTGCTGTAGTAGACGAGCGGCGGCGAGAAGGCGACGAGGGCGTAGGCGATCAGCGCTCCGGCCGGGGAGCACGCACGGCGCGCGACCTGCCACGCGAGCGCGACGGTCGCGAGGCCGAACACGAGCGACGGCAGGCGGAGCGCCGCCTCGCTCCGGTCGACGACCTCGATGCCCTTCTCGACGAGCAGGAATCCGGGCGCCGCGCCCTGGTTGAAGTCCAGGTGGCCGAGCAACGCCGGCACGCCGTTGCGGATGAGGTCGAGGGCGAGGAACGACTCGTCGAGCCACAGCGACCGGTCGCCCAGGTACTCGCGCAGGCGAAGCGCGGCACCGACCAGCCCGACCGCGCCGACCAGCATCGTGAGCACGCTCGTCGGAGCGAGCGATCGCCGTAGGTACGAGGCCGCCGAGTGAGGCAGGCGGGTCGAGAACTCAGCCAGGGGGTTCACGGTAACCCGGTGGCCCGACGGGATGCGTCTAGGCGGTTTCGGTGTCGCCGCGGAAGATGACGAGCGGCGTCCGCGCCAGCAGGCGGAGGTCGAGCCCGATCGACCACGACCGCGCGTAGGCCACGTCGAGGTCGAGGGCGTCCCCGAACGTCGTGTGTGCGCGCGCTGCGACCTGCCAGAGCCCGGTCACGCCGGCCGGCACACGGAAGCGCTCGAAGTGGTGCGGCTTGAAGTAGGTCGTCTCGTAGGGGATGCACGGTCGCGGCCCGACGAGCGACATGTCACCGCGCAGGACGTTGAGCAGCTGCGGCAGCTCGTCGAGGCTCGTCTTGCGGAGCAGGGCGCCCACGCGCGTCACGTCGTTGGGCCGCGCGAGCTTGTAGAGCGAGCCGTCCTCGGGCGCCGAGTCGCTGCTCATCAACCTGTCGATGTACTCGCGGTGCGGCGTGTCGTCGGCCCCGGCGACCATCGTCCGGAACTTGAGGACGGTGAACTCGCGCATCCCCATCGTCAGGCGGCGCTGCCGGAAGAACACCGGGCCGCGCGAATCGAGCCTGATCGCGATCGGGACGAGCACGAACAACGGCGCGGTCAGGATCAGCAGCGTCCCCGCGCCGGCGAGGTCGATCGCGCGCTTGAGCAGGCGCGAGACGCGACGCAGTCCGATCGGAGGCAGCCCGAGCAGGGGCAGGCCCTCGACGGAATGGAAGACGACCTGGTCGCCGAGCGCCTCGTACAGCCTCGGCACGACGTCGATCTGAACGTCGAGCTCGCGCAGCAGCCTGATCGACTCGAGCGCCTCGTCGTGCCGCTCGTTCGAGAACGCCAGGATGACGCGGTCGATCTCGAGCTCCGTGACGAGCCGCGGCAGGTCGCCCGGGTCGCCCAGCAGCCGCAGCTGCTTGAGGTCGTCGCGCTGCTGCCTCGGGTCGCTGTCGACGAAGCCGAGCAGGTTCATGCCGTACTCCGGGTGCTGGAAGACCTTGCGGCCGATGATCTGACCGACGGTGCCGGCGCCGACGACGATCGTGTTCTGGATGTAGAGCGGGCGGCGCCGCGCGAGCCCGCGCGCGCCGACACGCGCAACGGTCACGAGCAAGATTGTCAGCAACCAGAATGCGCCGAGCTTCTTCTGGCCCGGATCTGTCATGCCGGTGATCCACGAGAGCGCGACGAAGGCGAAGACGCCCACGGTTACGAGGTGGAACACGCTGACCAGCTCGTCGACCGTCGAGTGGTATGCGCGCTCGTCGTCGTGATCGTAGAGGCCGTAGATGTGGGCGGCCACGATCCACACGGGCAGCGTCACCACGAAGACCACGATCTGGTAGCCGACGCTGATGCTGTTCGGGCGGTCGGCCTGACCGAAGGCGAGCTCGGTGATCCCGAAGGCGAGCAGCAGCGCGGTGACGTCGGCGGTGGCGAGCATCCGCCTGACGAGCCAGCCCCTGTGACCGCGCCGGCGCGTGCGCGGGGCGGCCCGCGATTCCGTGGGCAGGCGAGTTGTGAGCAGCCGGTCTCCGACGCTCATCGAAGTTCACTTCTCCACGCCGCGTGCCGACGCGCCATCTCGTCTCCTTGCCGCACCCACTCGCTCCCCAGCCCAGCGCAGCTCATTTGAATGGTAGTTCGTTTTCGCGGCCATCGACCATCGGCGAGTGGTCCCAGGACCTCTGCACCGAGGCGCGATCGGCCGGTCAGTTCGGCGAGCGGGCCAGTGCGGCAGCCCGCTCGGACTGCTGGCGCCCCGAAGGCATGTCGGCCTGGCCGTAGTAGGCGTAGTAGCCGCGGCGCGGGCCGCCGGTGATCACAACTCCGAGCTTCTTTGCCGGCGTCCGCTCCAGCGTGCGGGCGACGTCGCGCAGCCCGCCGCGCTCGACCATGCCGACGCGCGCGATCATCACCACGCCGTCGACCTTCCCGCTCAGCGACACGGCAGCACTGACGAGGAGCGGCGGCGCGTCGATGAGGACGTACTCGTACTCCTTCTTGAGCTGCTCGAGCACGTTTTCGGCCGCACGGCTGTCCGAGAACTCCGCCGGATTCAGCGGCACGACGCCGCTCGTCAGAACGTCGAGCCGCGCGTTGGCCGGGCCGTTCGCCGTCGTCTGGCCCGGCATCCGCGACGTACCGTCGATCACGATGCGGTGGGTGACGTCGTCGAGCGCCGCCTGACCCAGCGCGACGTCGGTGAAGCCGCGGCGGTTCGGGAGGCTGAACAGGCGATGGAGCGCCGGGCTGTGGAGGTCGAGGTCGACAAGCGCGACCCGGTGACCGCTGCGCGCGAGCGCGATCGCGAGGCTCGCGACCGTCGTCGACTTGCCCTCGCGGGCGACGCTGCTCGTCACCATGATGAGCTTCGCGCGGGCGTCCGCGTTGAGGAACTGGAAGTTCATCCTCACCACGCGGTACGCCTCCGCGTCCGGGCTCGAGGGATTCGCCAGCATCGCGAGTCCGTCGCCGCGGCGAAACTCACGCGCGGGCTCGGGAACCCGGCCGAGCAACGGCAACGCCAGCGTCGACTCGAGTTCGTCCGCGTCCCGAACGCGCCGGTCGACTGCCTCGGCGACGAACGCGAGACACAGCCCGAGCAGCAGTCCGCCGAGGACGCCGAGGATCGCGTCGTGCGACGGACGCGGGCTGACCTTCCCGGCGCCTGACGGTGTACGAATCAGATACGTGTTCGACGTCTGGAGGTTCTCGTACAGCTGCAGCTGCTGCGCGCTCTTCTCCAGGCTCGAGTACTCGTCGGTGCCCGTGCGGTCGGCCGCGCGCAGCTCCCTCAGCCGCTGCTGGAGCTGCGCCAGGCTCGTGGCTGCGGCGCCCGTGTCGAGCTCGCGGCGGTAGATCGTGAACTGCCGGCCGTACGAGGTCGCGAGCCGCACCGCGAGCGACGGATTGGTGTTCCGCACGCTGAAGAACAGCAGGTCGGCGTTGGGACTCGGCGAGACGTGCGCGTCGCCGAGCAGGGCTCCCGCCGACATCCGAACGTGCGTCGCGTCGATCACGCGCTGCGCGAGCGCCGGCGTGCTCGCGATCGCAGCCTGCGTGTCGGCGTACCGGACGGGATCCGTGTAGAGATTCGTGTTCGTGAGGTTGAGCAGCTGGCTGCCGATGTCCTGCCGGCTGAGCAGCACCTGCGACGTCGCCTCGTAGACCGACGGCTGGCGCGTCGACAGGAAGACAGCGATCGTCGGGACGACGATCACCGCTTGGATGATGATCCAGCGCCGCCGCCAGAGCACGGCCAGATAGTCGTTGAGGGTCATGCTCGTCGTCATGGAAATCTCAGTTCCATCGGGAGGCGGCGCGCAATCCTTGAGGCAAAGTAGCAGCGCCTCGAAGTCGGGCTGGCTCCGGTCTGATTCGCCGCTTCGTCCCGAGAGCCTGCCAAACTCGCCGGTCGATGCGCGTGCTCGTACTGACCAACATGTGGCCCGACGGCGCCGGGCTGTTCGGGACGTTCGTCGCGGATCAGGTCGAGGACCTCCGCGACGGCGGTGTCGAGACCAGCGTGCTCAGCTTCGACGCACGGCGGGCGAAGTTTCGCTACGCGACGACGGCGTTCCGTCTCAGGCGCCGGTTGCGGTTGGAGCGGCCCGATCTGGTGCACGCCCACTACGGGCTGACCGGCGCCGTCGCGCTCACGCAGCGCCGGGTTCCGGTGGTGACGACCTTCCACGGCAGCGACGCGTATGTCCCGTGGCAGCGCCGGGTTTCCTCCTTGGCCGCGAGGCTGACGACGCCCGTCTGCGTGACCCGGGAGATCGCGACTCGGCTGGGCCGCCCGGGCGCCGCGATCCTGCCGATGGCCGTCGATACCGACCGCTTTCGGCCGCTGTCGCGAGCCGATGCACGTCGGGAGCTCGGGCTCGACCCCGGCCGCCCGCTCGTGCTCTTCCCGGGCGCGCGGGCGAACACGGTCAAGCGCTACGGCCTCTTCCGCGCGGCTCTGGAGCGGGTGGACGCCGAGGAGCTCGTCTTCCAGGGCTATGACC
>JBKPRG010000063.1:0-29371 GCA_046765815.1 Actinomycetota bacterium | reverse complement strand
GCGTGGGCCGGCGAGGGGCTGTATCACGCCGACGGCTCGCCGTGGATGCTCGGCGACTTCCTGTGGATCGTCGATCCGAGCAACGAGCGCTGGCTTCGCCACCTCGCGGGCGAGCTCGCCTCGGCGCGCGCGGCGGTTGGCTTCGACGGCTTCCACCTCGACCAGTACGGCGCGCCGAAGCGAGCCGTGAGTGGAACCGGTGTGACGGTCGACCTCGCCGAGGCCTTTCCGGTGCTGATCGAGCGCCTGCGCTCGGAGCTCCCCGACGCCACGCTCGTCTTCAACAACGTCAACGATTTCCCGACCTGGTCGACTGCGCGCACGTCGCAGGACGCCGTGTACATCGAGGTGTGGCCACCGCACGACAGGCTCGAGCACCTTGGAGCGCTGGCCGCGAAGGCGCGCGTGCTCGCTCCCGGGAAGCCTGTCTCACTCGCCGCATACCTGTCGACGTATGCGCGCAATGACCCGTCCGCCCTCGAGGCGATGCGGCTGGAGCTGGCGACGGTCTTCTCGCACGGAGCGACCTGCCTCCTGCACGGCGAGGAGGACGCGATCCTCGTCGATCCCTACTACGTGCGCCACGAGCGGCTGGACGACGCGGGTGTGCGGGCCGCCAAGGACTTCTACGACTTCGCGGTCCGCTACGGCGACCTGCTCTTCGACGCGCTTGACGTGACGCGCACGCACCTCGGCGGCGTGAACACGGAGCTCCGGGTTGAGGGCGCAGTGTGGGCCCGTGCTCTCGAGGTGCCGGCGGCTCGAGTCGTGAGCCTGATCGACCTCGGAGAGCAGGAGGGCGCGCAGTGGGATGCTCCGAAGACGCCGTCGCGCGGCGTCGACGGCGTGATCGTGTCGTTCGAACGTGTCGGATTGCGGCGGCCGCGCATCTTCGTCGCGAGCCCCGAGGACCCCTCGGCGCGCGAGCTCGAGTCGACGCTCGTCGACGGCCATGACGTCGTCGAGGTGCCGACCTGGAGTACCTGGAGCCTGCTCTGGGCCAGGTAGGTTGGCCCCGTGACCCAGTCGGAGAAGGCGGCGGCATTCCGCCGCATGCACCTCGAGCCGCCCGTGCTCGTGCTGCCGAATGCGTGGGACGTGGCGAGCGCGAAGGTGCTCGCGACACTGCCCGGCTGCCGCGCGCTTGCGACCTCCAGCGGTGCGGTCGCCCGGTCGCTCGGCTACGAGGACGGCGAGAACGCACCCGCCGAGGTGATGATCGACGCCGCGTCACGCATTGCGAGCGCGGTCGAGGTCCCGGTGACCGGCGACCTCGAGGCCGGCTACGGCGACCCGGTCGGCACGGCGCACGGCGCCTGGAAGGGTGGGCTCGTCGGCGTCAACTTCGAGGATTCCCCGGGCGACGTGCTGTTGCCGATCGAGCAGCAGGCGGCAAACATCCACGCCATCCGCGACGCCGTGCCGGAGCTCGTCATCAACGCGCGCGTCGACGTCTTTCTCAACGGTGACGGGAACGTCGACGAGGCCGTCGAGCGCGCCAACGCCTACCTCGCCGCGGGTGCCGACTGCGCCTACCCGATCTTTTGCCCGGCGGAGGCGGTCGCCGAGCTCGCGCAGCGGATCAACGGCCCCATCAACGTGTTGCTGACGCCGAAGATGCCGTCGGCCGCGGAGCTCGCGGCGCTCGGGGCGGCGCGGCTGACCTGGGGCGCCGGGCTTGCGGGCCTCGCGTACAAGGAAGCAGCGCGCGTCGTCAGCGCCGAGCTAGCTCAGTGAATGACGCGGGCGTTGCGCCCGCGCGTGAAGTAGCTGAACATCCATCGCGTGAGCACGATCACCCGGTTCTGGAAGCCGATCAGGTAGAAGAGGTGCAGCCCGAGCCAGAGCACCCAGGCGAGGAAGCCCGAGAAGTGCACGCCCTTGATGTCCGCGACGGCGCGTGAGCGGCCGATCGTCGCGACGTTTCCCTTGTCGCGGTAGCGGAACGGCTCGTTCGCGCCGCGCTTGAGCGAGCGCGCGACATGGCGGCCCTCCTGCATCGCGACCGGCGCCACGCCGGGCAGCGGCAGATCGCGCACGGCGACCATGTCGCCGATCGCGTAGACCTCGGGGTGCCCAGGGATTGTCAGGTCGGGCTCGACCGGGAGCCGTCCGGCGCGGTCGGTCTCGAGCCCCGCCGCGTCGGCGAGCAGCCGCGCCAGCGGTGACGCCGTGACGCCCGCCGCCCAGACCGCCGTGCGGGCCGGCACGGTCGTCCGCTCGCCGTCCGCCGCTTGCAGCTGCACGGCTCCGTCCTCGACCCCGACGACGGTCGTCGAGAGCATCGGCGTGGCGCCGAGCGAGATCAGCGACTTCTCCGCCTTGCGCGAGAGCGACTCGGGGAACGTGCCGAGTAGGCGGTCCGTCGCCTCGACCAGCAGCACCCGTGCGCTGCGCGTGTCGGCGACCCGGTAGTCGCGTCGGAGGGTGTCGCGCGCGAGCTCGGCGATCTGCCCCGCCATCTCGACGCCCGTCGGGCCGCCGCCGACCACGACGAACGTCAGCCACGCGGCCCGCTTCACCGGATCGAGTTCCAGCTCGGCCGCTTCGAACGCCGAGAGGATCCGACTGCGCAGCTCGAGCGCGCCGGCCAGCGACTTCAGCTCGGGCGCGAACTGCGCCCACGCGGCGTGGCCGAAGTAGGAGTAGGCCGAGCCGCCGGCGACGACGAGCGAGTCGTATTCGAGCGGCCGCTCCTCGTCGCCGTTCGCCAGGTTGCCGAGGCGGACAACGCGGCGCTCGAGATCGAAGCCGGTCGCCTCGGCCAGCAGCACGCGCGTGTTCGACTGGCGCCGGAGGATCTGGCGGAGTGGGATCGCAACCTCCACCGACGACAGCGCGCCCGTCGCGACTTGGTACGCGAACGGCTGGAAGAGGTGGAAGTTCTGGCGGTCGACGAGCGTCACGTCGACCGCCGCACCGCGCAGGCCTTTGACGGCCTGCAGGCCTCCGAACCCGCCTCCGATCACGACGACCCGATTCACGCGCCTGCCACGCTAAGCGGCGCCGCTGCCCGGACAGCGGTCGATGTCATAGGTGACGTCGGAGCCCTGAAACGGGGTGTAGTTGCCCCAGAGGTAGAGGCAGCTCGATGAGCGCACGTGGTCGAAGTTCTCCATGGACACGACCCATGCTGCACGGTGAGACGTCGGGTCTGCGCCCTTCGAGATGTCGGCGACGACGAGCTCCTTGCCGTAGAGCAGGCTCGACTGCGAGGACGTCTCCTGGTCGATGATGTCGCGCGCCGCAGTTCCGGCGTCGTAGAACTCGATGCCGGCCCACGGCCCGCCCCTGCGCGCGCCGCCTCCGCAACCCGCGGTCGCGACTGCGAGGGCGATGAAGACGACCCATTTCATCGCGACGCGACAATAGCGTCACTCCAGGATCGCACCTTCAAGCTGGAGCAGCTGCAGCTTGCGGTCGAGCCCGCCTGCGTAGCCGGTGAGCGACCCGTTCGCGCCGACCACGCGGTGGCACGGGAGGACGATCGGGATCGGGTTCCGGTTCATCACCGTGCCGACGGCGCGGGCCGCTTTCGGCCGGCCGACCTTGGCAGCGAGCGTGCCGTAGGTCGTCGTGACGCCGTACGGGACGCGGGCCAGCTCGTGGAGCACCTCCTCGTTGAACGCTGCGACGCGGAGGTCGATCGGCAGGTCGAACTCGCGGCGCTTCCCCTCGAAGTACTCGTCGAGCTCGCGCCGCACGTCGTCGATCGGGCTCCGCAGCACGCGGGTGCCGAAGACGCGGGCAAGCTCCTCCTCCTGTCCGGCCGAGCCGAAGTGGATCCGGGCGAGGCCGCGGTCCGTCGCCGCGAGCAGCAGCTCGCCGATGGGCGACTCGACGACGTCGTAGCGGACGTCGACGATTCCCTCGCGCAGCGCGGCGGCGCGGAAACGGGCATCGAGCTCAGGCGTGACGTTCATGTGTCCTCCTCAGTCTGCGGACGCCGGACGAGGCGGCGGCACGCGCAGCCTCCTCCGACGAGCCGAGTGCGTCGGCGATCTGGGCATAGGGGAGGTCGTAGCCGTAGCGCAGCACGACGGCCGCGCGCTCGGTCGGCGGCAGCTCGTCCGTCAGGTGCTCGAGCTCCTTGAACGCGTCCTGCCGCAGCTCCACCGCGGGTTCCGGACTTTGTGCCAAGTTGGCACTTGGGCGGGTCCGGAACTCGTCCATCGCGACGTTCGTCGCGATCGTGAAGACCCACGCCCGCAGGTGGCGTCCGTGCTCCAGCCGGTCGTAGGCTCGGAGCGCCCGCAGGAAGGTCTCCTGCCAGGCGTCCTCGGCGCGCGGGCCGAGCAGCCGGCGCAGGTACGCCAGCACCTCGTCGCGGTGCGCGACGTAGAAGCCCTCGAACGGCGGGATCCGGTCGGTCGGCGACATCGTCCCCATCATCAGGTCAAACGTGGCAGGGTGCGGATCCGTGAGATGCGCCGTCGTGGGTCATGTCGAGTGGGTGGAGTTTGCGCGCGTGTCGCGGTTTCCCGCGGTGGGGACCATCGTGCACGCCGACGAGTTCTGGGCGGAGCCGGCCGGCGGTGGCTCCGTGATGGCGCGGCAGCTCGCGCTGCTCGCCGGCCGGTGCGAGTTCTTCACCGTTCTCGGTGACGACGAGCTCGGCCATCGCTCTGCGCGGCGGCTCGCGGAGGTCGGCATCGATGTGCATGCCGTGTACCGCGCCTCGACGCGGCGCGCCTGGACGCATGTCGATGCGAACGGCGAGCGGACGATCACCGTGATCGGCGACAAGCTCCTGCCCCGCGCACCACTCCCGCTCGAGGGCTACGACGCGATCTACTTCGTCGCCGGTGAGCCGAGCGCGTTGCGCGAAGCGCGGGCGTCACGCTTCGTCGCGGCGACCGCACGCGAGCAGGCGACGCTGCGCGAGGCCGACGTACGGCTGGACTTGCTCGTCGGAAGCCTGAACGACGCCGGCGAGCACTACGAAGGCGGCCTCGACGCCGCGAACGTCGTCCTCACCGACGGCGCAAACGGCTGCGTGGCGAACGGCGAGCGCTTCCCGGCACAAGCGTTGCCGGGGCCGGTCGTCGACACGTACGGCGCCGGCGACTCGTTCGCGGCGACGCTCTGCTTCGCGCTCGCCCGCGGCGACGCGCTGCCGGACGCGATCGCTCTCGCGTCGCGAGCGGGTGCCGCGGTGATCACGGGCCCGGGTCCGTACAGCTCGCAGCTAACGTTGGACGAGTGAGCGCGCGCATCTCGTGGATCACGCTGACGCCGGTGAAGGCGCTCGCGCTCAACCACGTCGACGAGATCGAGCTGCTCGAGGGCGGGCTCCGCGGCGACCGCCGCTTCTACCTGATCGACGACCGCAACCGGCTCGTCAGCGACAAAGGGCACGGCCAGCTGCAGCTCGTCAGCGCGCAGCATGACGAGGAGGACGACGCGCTGACCCTGCGCCTGGCCGACGGGACGTCCGTCGAGGGTGAGGTCGAGCGGGGGGAGGAGCTGACGACGAATTTCCACAAGCGCGCGTTTCCAGCCCGCCGGGTCCCAGGACCCTGGGACGAGGCGCTGTCCGAAGTCGCCGGCGAAACCGTCCGGCTGGTCGAGCCCCAACGGAGTGGAGTCGACCGCGGCCGGAGCGGCGCCGCGACACTGCTGGGCGAGGCGTCGCTCGGCGCGCTCGCCAACGTGTTGCAGGTGAGCGCAGTCGACGGACGCCGGTTCCGCATGAACTTTGGCCTCACCGGCACCGCTGCCCACGAGGAGGACAGCTGGATCGGGCGGCGCCTGCAGGTCGGCGACGCCGTCGTCGTCCCGCTCGGCAACGTGGGCCGCTGCGTGATCACGAAGCAGAACCCGGACACGGGCGAGACCGACCTCGACACGCTGAACGGGCTCGCCGACTACCGCAGCGACATCGAGACGACCGAGCCGCTGCCGTTCGGAGTGCACGCAGCGGTCGCGCAGGCCGGCCGCGTGCGCGTCGGGGACACGATCTATCCGCTGTAGCTGAACGGCGCGTACTCGGTGTTGCGCCGCGAGTGGTCGTACCTGACGGCGCCGCCCGCCAGGGTGAAGACCGACGAGGTCGCGTACCAGCCCTCTTTGAAGACGAGCCCCTCGGGCAAGACGGTGCCCGGATGCACCTCGACGCCGGTGACCGGATTGTGGATCGGCTCCATTGCCAGCTCGACGTGGTCGGGGATCGTGAGCGTGGAGCGATGCTCGGCGAGCTCGACCTCGAACGGAACGGGTTTGGGGTCCTCGAGCGAGTACGTGTTGATGAAGATCGACCACGGGCCGCCGTCCTCGCCCTTGAGGAGCGTCGTCAGGTGGCCGCGCTGCTCGTCGTCGGCGCGCTCGTCGTAGAACGCGACCGCCTTGCCGCCACCCTCGTGGATCGCTCCCGGCCACGCCGCGAAGACCGCGCACGCGAGGCCGTCGAGGCTGTTGCCGTCGCGCTCGCCCTTCTCGATCACCCACGTCCATCCACCCTCGCAGTGGCCGGTCGAGGGCCGCGCGTTGTAGTTGCAAGGACAGCCGTAGTCGCAGTTGCAGGCGACGAGCACGGTGCCTTCCAGCGACCAGGCCACGGAGCGGGACTCTAACCGCTGCCGTAGGGTTTACAGGTGGGGCAAAGTGGGGTAAAGTGGGGAGCAGTGGACCATGCTGCTCGGCGAACATGAGCACTCACTCGACGACAAGAACCGCCTCACCCTCCCGGCCAAGCTCCGGGCGGCGTTCGAGGACGGCGTCGTCGTGTCACGCGGTCTCGACGGCTGTCTTTATGCCTACCCGCGCGTCGAGTGGCAACGGCTGGCCGACCGGATCGCTGCGCTCGATCCGCTCGGGGAGGACGCGCGGCGCATGAGGCGTCACTTCTTCTCGGGCGCGTCCCAGGGCGAGCTCGACAAGCAGGGCAGGCTCGTCCTCTCGCCGACGCTGATCGAGTACGCGGGCCTCGAGCGCGAGGTGACCGTGGCCGGCGTTCACGACCATCTCGAGATCTGGGATCGCACCAAGTGGCGTCAACAGCTGCACGAGGTCGAAGGGAGCGCGGAAGATGTTGCCGAGCGTCTTGCCAACTGAGTCCGACCACGTCCCCGTCCTGGCCGACGAGGTGGTCGCCGCCCTCGATCCCCGTCCGGGCGAGACCGTCGTCGACGGCACGTTCGGCGCCGGGGGGCACGCGGCGCTGCTCGCGGCGCGCCTACACGGCGACGGCAAGCTGATTGCGATCGACCGCGACCCGACGGTGGCGCCGTACTTCGAGCGCTTGCGACGCGCGACGGGTGTCAAGGCGCGCCTGCTACACGGCGAGTTCTCGGCGACGCTCGAGCAGCTCGCGGGCAACGGCGTGCAGGCAGACGTGATCCTGCTCGACCTCGGCGTCTCGTCGATGCAGCTCGACCGTCCGGAGCGCGGCTTCTCGTACGCAGTCGACGCGCCGCTCGACATGCGCATGGATCCGAGCGCGGCCTTCTCGGCGCGCGAGCTCGTGAACGAGGGCGAGGAGCGCGAGCTGGCCGACATCTTCAAGCGGTACGGCGAGGAGCGCTATTCAAAGCAGATCGCGCGCGCGATCGTCCGCCGCCGCAAGAAGGAGCCGTTCGAGCGCACCGGCGAGCTCGTCGAGGTGATCAAGGCTGCGATCCCGGCGCCCGCCCGCTTCGGCGAGGGGCATCCCGCGAAGCGCGTCTTCCAGGCTCTCCGCATCGAGGTGAACGACGAGCTCGGCGCGGTCGAGCGTGCCCTGCCGGCGGCGCTCGAGATGTTGCGCCCCGGCGGCCGCCTCGGCGTCATCTCGTTCCACTCGCTCGAGGACCGGATCGTGAAGCGCTTTCTCCGCAACGCCGAGCACGGGTGCACGTGCCCGCCCGACTTCCCCGTGTGCGTCTGCGGGTCGGAGCCGACGATGAGGGCTACGCCGCGGCGCGCGATCAGGCCGTCGGCCGCCGAGGTTGCGCGCAACCCGCGGGCGCAGTCGGCGCGCCTCCGGATCGGGACGAAGGAGGCGTAGCCGTGGCCGTTGCCGAACCGCTCGCGCGCCCGCGCGTCCGAGCCCAGTCCCGGCGCCGCCGCGAGCAGCAGGCGCGGGCCCGCGGCGGGATCCTCTGGATCGCGATGAGCGGGATTCTGCTCGCCGGCGTCGTATTCGTGAACGTGGCGGTGCTGCGCCTCAACCTCGCGCTCGACGGCGTGAACTCCGATCGCGTCAAGCTACGCGCCGAGAACGCGGCGCTGCAGTCGGAGCTGTCGAGCAAGCTGCGCGCCGGCGTGATCGAGACGCAGGCCGGCCGACAGCTCGGTCTGCAGTACCAAGACCCGTCCGAATACGGATACCTCAACTTGGCGAAGTGAGAGCCGAGAAGCAGGCAAACCGCCGCATCCGCCTGCTCCTCGCGGTCTTCGTTCTCATCTTCGCGGCGACGCTCGCGCGCGCGGCGTGGCTGCAAGGCGTGAAGGCGGCGTCGCTCGGGCGAACGGCTGAGCGGCAGCACCGCGAGTCGATCTCGATCCCGGCGGGGCGCGGGACGATCTTCGACCGCACCGGAGTTCAGCTCGCGATCGGCGAGCAGACGACGACCGTCTACGCCGACCCGCGCGAGGTCGTGGAGCCGCGCAAGATCGCGATCGCCGCGCACAAGCTGCTCGGCGTCGACGCGAACGCGCTCTACCCGCAGCTGCTCAAGCGGCAGAACCGCTTCGTGTACATCGAGCGCTTCGCGGATCCCAAGGCCGCCGCCGCCCTCGTGAAGAAAGGCTTCACCGGCGTGGGCTCGTATCCGGAGGAGAAGCGCGCGTACCCGCAGGGGACGGTGGCCGCGCAGCTCGTCGGCTACGCGGGCACGGACAACAAGGGCCTCGCGGGCCTCGAGGTGCAGTACGACAAGCGGCTCTCCGGCACGCCGGGCGAGCAGACCATCGTCCGCGATCCGTTCGGCCGCGCGATCGACGTCATCAGCTCGACGCCCGAGCGCGAAGGCACCGACGTCTTCTCGACGATCGACCACACGATCCAAGCGAACGCCGAGATGGTGCTGCGGCAGACGATCGCGCACTGGGGCGCCAAGGGCGCGAGCGCGATCGTGCTCGACCCGCGCACGGGATCGGTGCTGGCGATGGCGCAGGCTCCCGGCTTCGACGCGAACCGCGCGAACAAGGCGCCGCAAGCGCTGCAGCGCAACCGGGCCGTCACCGACACGTACGAGCCCGGCTCAACGTTCAAGCTCGTCACGATCGCGGGCGCGCTCTCGGACGGCATCGTCACGCCGGGCACGACCTTCAGGCTGCCGTACTCACTGCCGGTCGCCGACCGCATCGTCCACGACGCCGAGCCGCGCCCGACCGAGACGATGTCGGTCGCGACGATCCTCTCGCATTCGTCGAACGTCGGCGCCGTCACGATCGCGGAGAAGCTCGGCAAGTCGGCGCTGATGAACTGGATCACGCGGTTCGGCTTCGGGAAGACGACCGGCCTCGACTTCCCCGGCGAGAGCCCCGGCCAGTTGCTGCCGCTCGACCACTGGTACGGCTCGACGATCGGCAACGTGCCGATCGGCCAGGGCATCGCCGTGACGCCGATCCAGATGGCGTCCGCGTATGCGGCGATCGCGAACGACGGCGTCTGGGTGCAGCCGCACATCGTCGACCGCGTCGGCGGCCGCACGCTGCGCCATTTCGCGCATCGCCGGATCGTCTCCCGCACCGTCGATGTGCAGCTGAAGGCGATGCTCACGAACGTGGTCGACGAGCACGGCGCCACGGGTAACGCCGCCGCGATCCAGGGCTACACCGTCGCCGGCAAGACCGGCACCGCCCAGAAGCCGGGCCCGCATGGCTACACGACCGGCAAGTACGTCGCCTCGTTCGTCGGCATGGTGCCCGTGTCGAGGCCGCGCCTGGTCGTGCTCGTCACGGTCGACGAACCGCATGGTGCGATCTTCGGCGGCGTCGTTGCCGCCCCGGCGTTCGCGCAGATTGCGAAGTTCGACCTGCAGTACCTGAACATCCCGCCGGACGTGCCGACGGCGCCGCTCTCCAACTAGCCTCTTCCCGATGCAACTCGACCGCCTGATCGCGGCCCTCGGCCCGACCGAGGTTGCGAACGCGGCGTCGCCCGAGATCGCCGACCTGGCCTATGACACGCGCGCCGTCGAGCCCGGAGCGCTGTTCTTCTGCGTGCCGGGGGCGACCCGCGACGGCCACGAGCTCGCGTCCGAGGCCGTCGCCGCCGGCGCCGCCGCCTTGGTCGTCGAGCGGCTGGTCGGCGTGGAAGTACCGCAGCTCGTCGTCCCGAGCGTGCGGCGCGCGATGCCGATCGCGGCCAACGAGTTCTTCGGCTGGCCGTCGCGTGAGCTCGACGTTGCCGGAATCACGGGCACGAACGGCAAGACGACGACGGCGTTCCTGCTCGCGTCGATCCTCGATGCCGCGGGTCGCCGGCCGGCGCTGCTGACGAACATCGAGCGCCGCATCGGCGGTGAGCAGCGGCCGCTCGGCCTCAACACGCCGGAGTCGATCGACCTGCAGCGACTCTTCCGCGAGATGCTCGACGCGGGCGACCGGTCGTGCGTGATGGAGGCGACGTCGATCGCCGGCGCCAAAGGGCGGCTCGACGGCACCCGCCTCGCGGTGCTCGTTTTCACGAACCTGACGCAGGACCACCTCGACTTCCACGGCACGATGGACGAGTACTTCGCCGCAAAGGAGGCGCTGTTCGCGCTCGCGGAGCGAGCCGTGATCAACGTGGGCGACGAGTGGGGCCGCAAGCTGGCGGACGCGCTTCCGGACGCGCGCACGTTCACGCCGGACGACGAGCTCGATGGGATCGAGCTGCACCTGCGCGGGCGCTTCAACCGCGCGAACGCGCTCGGCGCGATGTGGGCGGCGCGCGAGCTCGCTGTGCCCGACGCGGCGATCCGCGGCGGGATCGAGGCCGTGCGCGGCGTGCCCGGGCGGTTCGAGTCCGTCGATGCCGGGCAGCCGTTCGCGGTGATCGTCGACTACGCGCACACCCCGGACTCGCTCGAGAACGTGCTCACCGCGGCGCGGGAGCTCGGCGACCGGCTCGTCGTCGTGTTCGGCGCCGGAGGCGATCGCGACCGCGAGAAGCGGCCGCTCATGGGACAGGTGGCGGCGCGCCTGGCAGACCGCGCCATCGTCACGACCGACAACCCGCGCAGCGAGGACCCGGCGGCGATCGCGGACGAGGTCGCGGACGGCAAGCTGGAGATCGTGCTCGACCGGCGCGACGCCATCGAGCAAGCGCTCGGCGAGGCGCGGCCCGGCGACGTGGTCGTGATCGCGGGCAAGGGCGCCGACACCCAGATGGAGCTGGCCGACCGCAGCGTCCCGTTCGACGACCGCGAGGTCGCACGCGAGGTGCTTCGGTGATCGAGCTCGAGCTCGGCGTCGTCGAGCCACTGGGCCGGCTCGTCAAGCGCCCGTGGGCCGACGCGGTCACCGGCGTCCAGATCGACTCGCGGCGCATCCGCGACGGCGATCTCTTCGTCGCCGTCGCCGGCGGCTCCGACTTCGTCGAGCATGCGCTGGCACGCGGCGCGTCGGCGGCGCTCGTCCCCGATGACCCGCACGCGGCGTTGGCGGCGATTGCGTCGACCGTCCGGTCACGTTCGCGCGCGCGCGTCGTCGGCATCACCGGCTCGACGGGGAAGACGTCGACGAAGGACATCCTCTTTGCGATCTGCGCGCCCCACGCGCGGACGATCGCGAACGAAGGCAACTACAACAACGAGCTCGGCGTGCCGCTGACCCTCTGCCGGCTGGAGGACGACACCGAGATCTGCATCAGCGAGATGGGGATGCGCGGGCTCGGGCAGGTCGCCGAGCTGGCCGCGATCGCGAGGCCGGACGTCGGCGTGATTACGAACGTCGGACCGGTGCACCTCGAGCTCGTCGAGACCGTCGAGAACGTCGCGCGGGCGAAGGCGGAGCTGATCGATGCGCTCCCGCCCGGCGGCGTCGCAGTCGTGCCGCGCGAGCCGCTCCTCGAGCCGTACCTCAGGCGCACAGACATCGAGATCGAGCGCGTCGACGACGAGGCGGCCCTGCCGTTCACGACCTCCTACTCCGCACGCCATCAGCTCGCGAACACGCGGCTCGCGGTGGCGGTCGCGCGACGGCTCGGCGTGCCGCTGCCCGCGGGGGAGCTGACGGTTGAGTTCTCGAAGCTGCGCGAGGAGGAGCACCCGCTCCCAGGCGGCGGGCTGTTGCTGAACGACTGCTACAACGCGAACCCCGTCTCGATGCGCGCCGCGCTCGAGCATCTTGTCGAGCGGGCGGGCCCGCATCGCCGCGTCGCGGTGCTCGGCGAGATGGCGGAGCTGGGGGAGACGGCGCCGGGCTACCACCGCGAGGTCGGCGAGCTCGTCAAGGAGCTCGGCGTGGATGTGATCGCGGTCGGCGAGCTTGCGCGCGACTACGGCGGCGAGTGGGTCGCGACCGCCGCGGAGGCGTGCGAGCGGTTGCGGAACGAGCTGCGGCCAGGGGACGTCGTACTCGTCAAGGGCTCGCGCTCGGTGGGACTCGAGGTCGTCGCGGAGAATCTCACCGCGTAATGGCGAGAGTCCTCGTAGCCGCGCTCCTCGCGATGATCATCGCGATCCTCAGCGGCCCGACGTTCATCGCGTACCTGCGGCGCAAGGAGTTCGGCCAGCACATCCGCGAGGAGCTGGAGCACCACGCCGTGAAGCAGGGCACGCCGACCATGGGCGGGCTGCTGATCATCGCCGCGGCGACGATCGCCTTTCTCCCGCTGTCCGCGTACACGACACCTGCGCTGACAATCTTCGGCACCGCACTCGCATGCGGTGGGGTCGGGTTCCTCGACGACTTCATCAAGTTGCGCCACCAGAGGTCGCTCGGGCTCAGCGGGCGCTGGAAGATGCTGCTCCTGCTCGCGATCACGGTCGCCGTCGGCATCGCCGCGCACCACCAGCGGCTCTCGCACTCGGTCTTCGTGCCGATCGGCGATTGGTCGATCCCGCTCGGGCCGTTCTGGTACGTGCTGCTCTTCCTCATCATCGCGGGGTCCGTCAACGGCGTGAATCTCGCCGACGGTGTCGACGGGCTCGCTGCAGGCACGGGAATCATCGCGCTCGCGACGTTCACCGCGATGGCGGTCACGATCTTCATCCGATCGGAGACGGCCACGCACGGGCGCATCGAGAACCGGCTCGACGCCGCGTTCATCGGCGCGGCGTTTGTCGGCGCCGGCGTCGGCTTCCTCTGGTTCAACGCGTTCCCGGCGGAGGTGTTCATGGGCGACACCGGGGCGATGGCGATCGGCGGCGCCCTGGCGGCGATGGCGATCATGCTCAAGGTGGAGCTGCTGATGCTCTTCGTCGGCGGCATCTTCGCGATCGAGGCGCTTTCCGTCCTCCTGCAGGTGATCGCGTTCAGACGGTTTGGGACGCGCATCTTCCTGATAGCGCCGATCCACCACCACTTCGAGATGAAGGCGTGGTCCGGGACGAAGATCATGGTGCGCTTCTGGATCGTCACCGCAATCCTGTGCGCCGCCGGCTTCGCGCTCTTCTACAAGTACTACCCGCAGATCCGGCCGCACCCGTGAGGGTCCTCGTCTACGGGCTGGCGCGATCGGGCCGCTCGGCGGCGGAACGACTCGAGGAGCGTGGCGACGAGGTGGTGGTCGCCGACAAGACGCTCGGCAACGAGGCGGATCTCTCGCTCCTCGACGGGGTCGAGCTGCTCGTCAAGAACCCGGGCATCCCCGGCGAGCGGCCACTCGTCGTGATCGCGCGGGAACGGGGGATTCCCGTCTGGTCCGAGGTCGAGCTCGGGTACCGGCTGCTCCCGGAGTCGCGCTTCGTCGGCGTGACGGGCACGAACGGCAAGACGACGACGGTCGAGCTCCTGGGCGCGATCTTCCGGGCGGCGGGACGGGACGTTGCCGTTGCGGGCAACGTCGGCACACCGCTCACCTCTGTGCGCTCGGCCGGGTGGGTCGTCTGCGAGCTGTCCTCGTTCCAGCTCGAGGACGTGCACACACTTGCCTGCGACGTCGCGGTGCTGCTCAACCTCGAGCCAGATCACCTCGACCGCCACGGCACCTTCGAGGCGTACCGCGACGCGAAGCTGCGCATCTTCGAGCGGACGCGTCTGGCGATCGTGCCGCGGGGGAGCGGCTTCGAGGGCATCGAGTTCTCGCGCGACGACCCCCTGCCCGCAGAGCCGCTGCTCCGCGGTGCGCACAACCGCGAGAACGCCGCCGCGGCGACGGCGGCGGCCAGAGCGGCAGGCGTTGGCGACGAGGCGATCGCTTCTGCGCTTCGAACCTTCCCAGGGGTGCCGCACCGGCTCGAGCTGGTCGCGGAGCGCGCGGGCGTGCGCTACGTCAACGACTCGAAAGCGACGAACGTCGCCGCCGCGCGTCCGGCGCTCGAGGCGTACGCCGACGACCACGTGCACCTGATCCTCGGCGGCTCGCTGAAGGGCGAGAGCTTCGCTCCCCTGGCCGGCGCGATCGGCGCCAACGTCGAGTCGATCCACGTGATCGGCGAGTCCGCGGACGCGCTCGCCGAAGTGCTCCCGTCGGCGCTGCGCGACGAGACGCTCGAGAGGGCCGTGCACCACGCTGCGCGCCTCGCGCAGCCGGGGGACGTCGTCCTCCTGAGCCCGGCGTGCGCGAGCTTCGACCAGTTCGAGAACTTCGAGCAGCGCGGAGATGCCTTTCGCACGATCGTCGAAGCGCTCCCGCCCGACTAGGAGAACTAGCGGCTTCCGCGAAGGAAGCGGCAATGAAACGGGGAGAGCTCGACTCCAGGCTGCTGATCCTGGTGACGCTCGCGCTGGTCGCGTTCGGGCTCGTCATGGTCTACAGCGCAACCTCCGCTTCCGCGACGGTCGGCGGCAGCGACCCCGTCTACTACCTCAAGCGGCAGGTGATCTACGCGACGCTCGGCATCGCCGCGATGATCCTTCTGCAGCGGTGGGACTACCGCCGGCTGCGGCTCCTCTCGCCGGTGCTCGTGCTCGCGTCCCTGGTGCTCCTCGCAGCGGTGCTCGTCGTCGGGCCGGCAATCAACGGCGCGCGGCGCTGGATCTCGGTGGGGCCTGCCGTGTTCCAGCCGTCCGAGCTCGCCAAGCTCGCGCTCGCCGTCTGGGCTGCGTCATACCTCGCGCGCAAGCCGGCGCCCCGCGACCTGCGCCAGCTCTGGCGGCCGGTCGGCGCGCTGAGCGCGATCTTCTGCCTGCTGCTGATGCTCGAGCCCGACATGGGCACGTCGATCGCGCTGCTCGTGATGCTCGCCGGCATGCTCGCGGTCGCCGGCACGCCGGCCCGCGTGCTCGGCGGCGCGATCACGATCGCGACCGCCGTCGGGACCGCCGCCATCTGGTTCGAGCCCTACCGCCGCGCGCGCTTCTTCGCGTTCCTCCACCCGTGGCACGACGCACAGGGCACCGGCTTCCAGCTCGTGCAGGCGATGATCTCGATGGGCTCGGGCGGCATCTTCGGCGTCGGGCTCGGGCAGAGCGTCGGGAAGATCTTCTACCTGCCCGAGGCGCACACCGACATGATGCTCGCGGTGATCGGCGAGGAACTCGGCCTCGTCGGGGTCGGCGCCGTGATCGCCGCCTACGCGACGTTCGCCTACGCCGGGTTCAACATCGCGCTGCGCTGCCGCGACCCGTTCGGGAAACGCCTGGCGGCCGGGCTGACGGTGCTCGTCGCGGGCCAGGCAGCGATCAACATCGCCGCGGTGATGGGGATCGCGCCGCTCACCGGAATCCCGCTGCCGTTCCTCTCCTACGGCGGCTCGAGCCTCGTGGTGCTGCTCGCCGGCGTCGGGATCCTCCTTAACATCGCTCATCGTGGCAACCGAGCAGCAGTTGCGATGCCTGATCGCAGCCGGAGGGACGGCGGGACACGTGCTGCCGGCACTCGCGGTCGCGGAAGCGCTCGTCGCTCGCGGCGTCGCGGTGACGTTCGCCGGGTCGCCGGATCGCGTCGAAGCGCGTCTGGTTCCTGAGGCCGGGTTCGAGCTCGACACGTTCCGCATCTCAGGGCTGCCGCGCCGGCCGTCGATCGCACTCGTGCGCTCGCTGCTTCTCGCCGGCGCGGCGCCGCGGGCATGCCGGCGCATCCTTCGCGCCCGGCGGCCCGACGTCGTGCTCGGCGCCGGCGGGTACGTCGCAGGCCCGATGGTCTTTGCCGCCCGGACGCTCCGCATTCCTGCGGCGCTGACAGAGGCAGATGCGCATCTCGGTCTCGCCAACCGGCTCGCGGCGCCCTACGCGCAGCGGCTCTTCCTCGCCTACCCGCTCGAGACGCGCTTCAGGAAGAAGGTGCGTGTCGTGGGGCGGCCGCTACCGGCGCGCTCGCGGCCTGTGCCGCAGGCCGACGCGCGGGAGGTGTTCGAGCTGCCCAGCGAGGGCCGCATCCTCGGCGTCTTCGGCGCGCTCGCCGGGGCACGCGCGCTGAACGAGTTCGTGGCCGAGACGTGGGGGCGCTCCGGGCCGCCGATCCTGCACGTCACCGGCCGGCGCGACTACGAGCTCGTGCGTCGCCAGGTGTCGCGCGACGATTACCGCGTCGTCCCGGAGACAGAGCGCTTCGGTGCCGCGCTCTCCGCGGTCGATCTCGTGCTCGCGCGCAGCGGGTCGAGCGTGTGGGAGGTCGCTGCCGCGGGCCGGCCGGCGATCTTCGTCCCCTACCCGTTCGCAACCGGCGACCACCAGGCCGCCAACGCCGAGCACTTCGTGCGCGCCGGGGGCGCGATCCTGGTCCGCGAGCTCGAGCTCGACGACGTCCCGGAGCTGGTGCGGTCGCTCCTGGACGACCGGCCTCGGCTGGAGCGGATGGGGCGCGCGATGCTTGCCGCCGCTCGACCGAACGCGGCCGACGAGATCGCCGACGGGCTCGTGGCGCTGGCGCGGGGATGAAGGGCCGCCGGCTCTGGTTCGTCGGCATCGGCGGCGCCGGGCTGAGCGCCTACGCACAGCTCGCGCGGGCGCGAGGCGCCGAGGTCGGCGGCTGGGACCGCGTCCGTACCCCGTACCTCGACCCGCTGGGTGACGTCGAGGTGAAGATCTCGCCGGAACCGGCGACCCGTGACGGCTGGGAGACGGTCGTCTCGTCCGCGTATCTCACGGTGCCGGGAATGCGGAGAGCCGAGTTCCTGCGCGAGCTCGTGTCCGGCACGCCGTCGATTGTCGTCGCCGGCACGCACGGCAAGGGAACGACGGCGGCGTTGATCGCTTATGTCCTCCGCGAGACGGGACGCGACCCGGCGTGGCTGATCGGTGCGCCCGTGCCGCAGCTCGGCTCGAACGCCGGCTTCGGCGAGGGCTACCTCGTCGTCGAGGGAGACGAGTCCGATCGCACCGTGTTCGGACTGCCGGCCGAGATCGCCGTCGTGACGAACGTCGAGCTCGACCATCACACGGAGTTCGCGTCGGCCGCGGAGCTCGAAGCGGCGTTCGAGCGCTGGCTGTCCGAGGCACCGCACGTTGTCCGCGATGCCCCTGCCTATGAGGGGCCGCTCGCGCTCCCCGGCGAGCACAACCGACGAAACGCGGGCGCTGCGCTCGCGGCACTCGAGCTCGCGGGCGTGCCGCGGATGGAAGCGGAAGGGCCGCTCGCCGCGTTTACCGGCACGGGGCGCCGTTTCGAGGTCCACGAGCTCGGCGGGCGGACGATCGTCGACGACTACGCCCACCATCCCGCCGAGATCTCGGCTGCGATCGCCGCGACGCGGGAGCGCTGGCCGGGCGCGACCGTCCGCGTGCTCTTCCAGCCGCACCTCTTCTCGCGCACGCGCCATCTGGCCTGGGACATCGCGGCGGCCCTCGCGGCGGCGGATGATGTCACGGTTACCGACGTCTACCCGGCGCGCGAGCAGCCCGTGTCGGGCGTGACCGGGAAGCTGGTCGTCGACGCGCTCAGTGACCGCGGCGTTCTCGCCGGCTGGACGCCGACCGTCGAGGAGGGCACGGCGCGGCTGGCGCGACGCGCGCGCGCAGGCGACGTGCTGCTCGTGCTCGGCGCCGGCGACGTCGATCGTGCGGTGGGGTTGCTCGGTGGCTGAGCCGGAGGAGCACGTCGGGCTGGCGCGGTTCACGACGATCGGCACCGGCGGCGCCGCGCGCTGGTTCGCGCGCCCCGGGACTGTCGCGGAGCTGCAGGAAGCTCTCGCCTGGGCCGCCGTGAACGGCACGCCGGTCGAGGTGATCGGCCTCGGCTCCAACATGCTTGTCCACGACGACGGCGTCGACGCGCTCGTCCTCAGGCTCGCGGGCGAGCTCGCAGCGGCCAGCATCGACGGCGAGGTGCTCATCGCCGGCGGCGGCGCCCCGAACGCCGTCTCGCTCCACCGGGCTCGCGGCGCCGGGCTCGGCGGCTTCGAGTTCGCGTCGGCCATCCCCGGCACCGCCGGCGGCGGCGTGCGAATGAACGCCGGCGCCTACGGCGTCGAGTGGCGTGACGTGCTGATCGACGCGGTCGTGGTCGACGCGCAAGGCGTGCAGACGCTCGGGCCGGAGGAGCTCGACCTGTCCTACCGCCACTCAAACCTCGAGCCGGGGCAGGTCGTGGCCCAGGCGCGCTTCCGGCTCACGCCCGCGACGCCCGAGATCGTGAAGGCGCGCGCGGCCGAGCTCCTCGCGCAGCGCAAGGCGACGCAGCCGACGAACAAGCGCACGTTCGGCAGCGTCTTCAAGAACCCGGGCAGCGGCCTCCCCGGGGCGGGGCGGATGATCGAGGAGTGCGGCCTGAAGGAGCACCGCATCGGCGGTGCGCTGATCTCGCCGCGGCACGCGAACTTCATCGAGAACGCGGGCGGTGCGACGTCGGCCGACTGCATCGCGCTCATGGCGGAGGCCCGGCGGCGCGTGCGGGACCAGTTCGGTGCCGAGCTCGAGCACGAGGTGCAGTTCCTCGGGCCGCTCGAGCTGCCCTAACGGCGAAGCACGAGCAGATCGCCGCGCTCGATCACCGGCGCCGGCTCTGAGGTCGCGGTCGCAGCTTCCATCGCGGCGAATCCGGTCTCCAGCTCCTCTTCCGTCAGCAGCTCGAGCGTCGAGATGGCGCGATGGCGCAGACGCTCGAGGTGCGCGGCCGGCGTGGGGGCGACCTCGAACTTGATCTGATCCAGCGCGACCTGCTCGAACCCGCCGTCGCGGAACGTCAGCAACGTCTGGTCGAGGCTCGGGAACATCTCTCGCTCGATCTCGACCGCGCCCGGGAAATAGCTTCGCCACTTCGCGTCGCCGAGCCGGTCGCTGAACTGCGTGCGAATGCAGACGACGCCCGGGGCCCTGACCACCCGGGCGAGCTCCGCGGCGACTGCGGCCGGATCGTCGAAGTGGTGTAGGACGAAGTAGAGGAAGGCGAGGTCGCAGCTGTCCTCGGGGAGAGGGATGTGCTCGCCTCGACCGTCGAGATAGCTCACGCGCGGGTGCGCGTTCACCTGCATCGCGACCTCGCGCATTCGCTCGGCAGGTTCGACGCCGTAGACCGGTCCGCCGAACCGTTCCGCGAGGCTGGGACTGAAGCGGCCCGTGCCGGAACCGAGGTCGAGGACGGTGAGCGGTCGGCGAGGAGGCGCATAGCGCGCGACGGCGTCCATCCACACTACGAGCGAGTGCTCGGGCAGCGCTCGACCGAGCTCGTAGCTCTGCCACAGCTTGTCGTTGAAGTCGACCTTCACGCTCTCCACGGCCGAGCGTAGGGGAACCGGGCGGCGCGGCGAAGTCAGCGGCGTGGCCGCCCGCCGGAGGACGACCGCTCGCGTCGTTGCGCTGCCCGCACGCCGGGGACTTCCCGACGTCGCACGGCTGACCCCGTCGATCCGCTCGATCGGGCTCGGGCTTGCCCTGCTCGCCCTTGCCGTCGGCGGCTACCTCGCGGCGCGCGACACATCGGTGTTCGCCGTGCGCACGGTCGAGGTCCGCGGCGGCACGCCCGCGCTTCGCGGCGCCGTCCGGTCGGCGCTTCGCGACGAGCTCGGCGTCAGCCTCGTCCGCGTGAACCGCGCGGCGATCCAGCAGCGGCTCGCGGCGTTGAGCGGCGTGCGGTCCTTCCGGTACGACCGCACGTTTCCGCACACCCTGACGGTCGTGGTGGAGCGGGAGCGGCCCGTGCTCGTCCTTCGCCAGGCCGACCGCGCGTACCTCGTCGCGGCGACCGGCCGGGTACTGCGTCCGCTCGCGCATCCGCACCTCTCCTCGCTGCCACGGCTGTACGTGAAGAAAGACGTGCGCATCGCCGTCGGGGCGGTGCCCGCGCCGACGGTCGGATCCGGCTCCTACGTGGCTGCACTCGTCCGTGCGGCACGCCTGACCGGAGGCGTCCGCTTCATCCGCGCCGGGATGGGGGAGCTGACGCTGATCCTCGGGGGCGGCTCGGACTTCGAGCTGCGACTCGGCGACACCTCCGACCTCCGCCTGAAGCTCGCGATCGCGCGCCGGATCCTCACCAGCACGGGCGCCGTGACGGCCGGCGACGGGTACCTCGACGTCAGCCTTCCCGAGCGGCCCGTGCTCGCTTCAGACTCTCAAGTCGCAGGTTGAGCTTTAGGGTTAGTCGAGTCGAGCTTTGGGCACATCGCGTTGACAGGGCAGGAAACTGACCGTACTCTGGCGAAGAGAGGAGGCGCTCGGCAGCCCCACCCTGCACTCGAGCTTGAGGTCGAGCCACATCCATGAGAGATCGCTCCGGAAACTATCTCGCTGTCATCAAGGTCGTCGGCGTCGGCGGCGGCGGCACGAACGCCGTCAACCGCATGGTCGACGCGGGCGTCACCGGCGTCGAATTCGTCGCCGTCAACACCGACGCGCAGGCGCTGCTGATGTGCGACGCCGACGTGAAGATCCACATCGGCGCGAAGGCAACGCGCGGCCTCGGCGCCGGCGCGGACCCGATGGTCGGCCGCGAGGCCGCGCTCGAGTCCCGCGACGAGCTGAAGGAGGCGCTGAAGGGCGCCGACATGATCTTCGTCACAGCCGGCGAGGGCGGCGGCACCGGCACCGGCGGCGCGCCGATCGTCGGCGATCTCGCCAAGGAGCTGGAGGCACTCACGGTCGGCGTCGTCACGCGCCCGTTCGCGTTCGAGGGACGGCGGCGCGCGCAGCAGGCGGAGCAGGGCATCAACGAGCTCGCCGAGAAAGTCGACACGCTGATCGTGATCGAGAACGACCGCCTGTTGCAGGTGGTAGAGAAGAAGACGCCGCTCTCCGACGCGTTCAAGCTCGCGGACGACATCCTCCGGCAGGGCGTCCAGGGCATCACCGACCTGATCACGGTGCCCGGCATCGTCAACCTCGACTTCGCGGACGTGCGCACGATCATGCGCGAGGCCGGCTCGGCGCTGATGGGCATCGGCGTCTCGAGCGGCGAGAACCGTGCCGGCGAGGCGGCCCGCACGGCCGTCAGCTCGCCGCTGCTGGAGTCGTCGATCGAAGGCGCGACGGGCATCCTCCTCAACATCAGCGGCCCGCCCGACCTCGGCCTGTTCGAGGTCAACGAGGCTGCGGAGGTCGTGACGAGCGCGGCCGACCAGAACGCGAACGTGATCTTCGGCGCGGTCATCGACGAGAACCTGAAGGACGAGGTGCGGGTGACCGTGATCGCCACCGGCTTCGGCGCCCAGCGCCGCCGCCGCGGGCGCCCGGTCGCCGAGGGGGCGCCGGTCGGCGAGCGCCCGCCGTTCGAGACGTCCGACTCGCTCGACGTGCCGTCCTTCCTGCGCGAAGACTGACCGACTCCGGAAAGTCGAAGGCCGCCCTCGGAGGGACGGCCTTCTGACCGGGTCGTGTGGGACTGCACTCCAGTCCCGAGAGGGCAAAACGGTTGTCGCCGCAACCGCAAACTTCTAAACCACCCGTTGATCTAGCATCGCGGCGGAATGCAGACGCTGCGGCGTACGCCCCTTCACGACCGGCACGTCGCGCTCGGCGCCCGGATGGTCCCCTTTGCCGGCTGGGAGATGCCGGTCCAGTACGAGGGCGTCATCCCCGAGCATCGAGCGGTGCGCACGGACGCGGGCGTCTTCGACGTCTCGCACATGGGCGAGCTCGAGGTCGAAGGGCCGACCGCGCGCGACCTGCTCCAGGGAACGCTCTCGAACGACGTCGACAAGCTCGCGTCCGGCCAGGCGCAGTACACGCTGCTCACGACCGAGAGCGGCGGCATCATCGACGACCTGATCGTCTACCGCCTCGGCGAGCACCGGTACCTGCTCGTCGTCAACGCGTCCAACCGCGACGCCGCATACAGCTGGCTGAAGGAGCACGAGCTGCGCGGCTCGGACGTGCGCGATGTCTCCGACGAGTACGGCCTGCTCGCCGTGCAGGGGCCGCGCGCGCTCGAGCGGCTTGGCCTCGAGCCCGCGAAGCCGTTCACGTGGGCGATGGGCGAGATCGACGGCGTCGAGGTGATGGTCAACCGCACCGGCTACACCGGCGAGGAAGGCGTCGAGCTCGGCTGCATGGACGACGACGCGCCCGCGCTCTGGGATGCGATTCTCGCGCGCGGCGTGACGCCGTGTGGGCTGGGCGCGCGCGACACGCTGCGGCTCGAGGTGTGCTTCCCGCTGCACGGCAACGACATCGACACCGAGCACGACGCGATCTCGGCGGGTCTCGGCTGGGCGTGCGCGCTCGAGACCGAGTTCACCGGCGTCGAGCGGCTGCGCGAGATCAAGGAGCAGGGACCGGAACAGAAGCTCGTGCCGTTCGTGATGACGGAGAAGGCGATCCCGCGGCAGGGAATGGCGATCGAGGGCGGCGGCCTCGTCACCTCCGGCTCGCTGTCGCCGATGCTCGACGTCGGCATCGGGCTCGGCTACGTCCCGGCGGCGCAGTCGAAGCGCGGCACCGAGCTCGTGATCGACGTCCGCGGCCGCCCGCGCAAGGCGGAGGTCGTGAAGAAACCCATCTACAGCAAGGAGTGACCCGTGGCCGAGTCGTATCCCGAAGAGCTGCTCTATCACCCCGAGCACGACTGGGCCCGCATCGACGGCGAGGAGGCCGTGCTCGGGATCACGTGGCACGCGCAGGACGCGCTCGGGGAGCTCGTCCACTTCGAGCCGCCCGACGTCGGCGCGACGATCGGGAAGGACGCGTCCTACGGCGAAGTCGAGTCGGTGAAAGCAGTCTCCGATCTCATCTCGCCGCTCTCGGGCGAGGTGCTCGAGGTCAACCAGCAGGTCGTCGACGCGCCGGAGACCGTCAACGAGGACCCGTACGGCGCCGGCTGGCTCGTGCGCATCCGCATGTCCGACGCCGACGAGCCCGGCGCCCTCCTCTCGGCGACCGCCTACCGTCAGCTGCTCGAGAACGAATGAGCTACATCTCGCTCACCGACGCCGATCGCGAGGCGATGCTCGCGACGATCGGCGTCTCGACCGTCGAGGAGCTGTTCCGCGACATCCCGGCCGGCGTTCGGTACACGCGGGAGCTCGACGTGCCTCCGGCCCTGACCGAGGCCGAGCTGCAGCGGCACCTCGAGGAGCTCGCGGCGAAGAACACCGTCGACGAGATCTGCTTCCTCGGCGCCGGCATCTACGACCACCACGTGCCGGCGGTCGTCGACGCGGTGCTGCAGCGCGGGGAACTGCTGACCGCCTACACGCCGTATCAGCCGGAGATGAGCCAGGGCGTGCTGCAGGCCGTCTTCGAGTACCAGACCGCGATCTGCGAGCTGACGGGGATGGACGTCTCCAACGCGTCGGGCTACGACGGCACGACCGTGGCCGCGGATGCGTGCTACGTGGCCAAGCACGCCACCGGGCGCTCGCGCATCGTCGTTACCGAGGCGACGAATCCGCAGGTGCGCCAGGTCGTGAAGACGTACGCGCCGGGCTTCGGGCTCGAAGTAGTGGAGGTGCCGCACGAGGGCGGCGTCACCGACCCGGGCACGCTGAAGGAGGCTGCGCGCGACGCCGCGGCGGTGATCTTCCAGACGCCGAACTTCTTCGGCTGCCTCGAGGACGCGCCCGATCTCGCAGCCGCGGCGAACGACAACGGCGCGATGGCGATCGCGCACGTCGACCCGATCTCGCTCGGCGTGCTCGAGGCGCCGGGGAACTACGGCTGCGCGCTGGCGATCGGCGAGGGCCAGCCCGCGGGCAACGCGATGAGCTACGGCGGACCGCACTACGGCTTTCTGGCCGCCCGCTCCGAATTCATCCGCCGCCTGCCGGGGCGGATCGTCGGCGAGACCGTGGACGTCGAAGGCGCACGCGGCTACGTGCTCACCCTGCAGACGCGCGAGCAGCACATCAGGCGCGAGAAGGCGACGTCGAACATCACCACCAACCAGACGCTGCTGGCACTCGCGGGGCTCGTGCACCTGAGCCTGCTCGGACCAGAGGGTCTGCGTGAGCTCGGGGAGACCTGCATGGCCCTGGCCGGCTACGCCAAGGAGCGGCTGGCGGCAGCCGGGCTCGAGCCGGCGTTTCCGGAGCGGCCGACATTCAAGGAGTTTGCGGTGCGCACGGGACGAAACGCCCGCGAGGCGCTCGCCGACGCGCGGGCGCAGGGCGTCTACGCGGGCTACCCGCTCGGACGCGACTACCCGGGGCTCGACGACGCGCTGCTCGTCGCCGTCACCGAGAAGCGGACGGTCGACGAGATCGACCGGTTGGTGGAGGCGTTGGCGCGATGAAGCTGATCTACGAGAAGTCGCAGCCGGGCCGCCGCGGCATCGGAATCCCGAAGCCAGACCTGCCGGTGCCCGAGGTGCCGGCCGAGCTGCGCCGCGCCGAGCCGCCGCGCCTGCCGGAGCTGGCCGAGCCGGAGGTGCTGCGGCACTTCACGGAGCTCTCGACGCGCAACTTCGGCATCGACACCGGTTTCTATCCACTCGGCAGCTGCACGATGAAGTACAACCCGCGGATCAACGAGCGGCTCGTCGGCCTGCCCGGTTTCGCGTCGCTCCACCCGCTCGCCGACGAGGACGCCGCCCAGGGCGCGCTCGAGCTCGAGTGGGAGCTGCAGGAGATCCTCCGCGAGGTGACCGGCCTCGACGCGGTGTCGCTGCAGCCGGCTGCGGGCAGCCAGGGCGAGCTCACCGGGCTGATGCTCTTCCGCTCGTACTTCGCCGACCGCGGCGAGGGTGAGCAGAGGCGCAAGATCGTGATCCCGGACACCGCGCACGGCACGAACCCGGCGAGCGTCACGATGGCGGGCTACGAGCTCACGCCCGTCAAGACGGATCGCCGCGGAAACATCGACGTCGAGGACCTGCGCGGCAAGGTCGACGAGCACACCGCCGGCCTGATGCTGACGAACCCGTCCACGCTCGGGCTGTTCGACGAGAACATCGAGCAGATCCGCGACATCTTCCACGGCGCCGGCGCGCTCATGTACTACGACGGCGCCAACCTGAACGCGGTGTGCGGGATCTCGCGTCCCGGCGACATGGGCTTCGACGTCGTGCACATCAACCTGCACAAGACGTTCTCGCAGCCCCACGGCGGCGGCGGGCCGGGCGGCGGCCCGATCGCGGTGCGCACCAGCCTCGAGCAGTACCTGCCCGTGCCGCTCGTGGTGCGCGACGGCGACCGGTTCCGGCTCGAGTACGACCGGCCCAAGTCGATCGGGAAGGTGCGGGCGTTTACCGGGCCGTTCGGCGTCTTCGTCCGCTCGTACGCGTTCATGCGTGCGTGGGGGCCGGCGCTGCGCGAGATGAGCGAGGTCGCGGTGCTGAACGCGAACTACATGCTCGCGCGTCTGAAGGGCGCGTACGACCTGCCGTTCGACCGCCTCTGCATGCACGAGTTCGTGCTCAGCGCGCGTGGGCTGAAGCGCGACCACGGCATCGCCGCGCTCGATGTCGCGAAGCGGCTGATGGACTACGGCTTCCATCCGCCGACGGTCTACTTCCCGCTGGTCGTGCCGGAGGCGCTGATGATCGAGCCGACCGAGACCGAGGCGAGGGAGACGCTCGACGCGTTCTGCGACGCGATGCTCGCGATCTCGCGCGAGGCGGCCGAGGAGCCGGAGACGGTCCGCGAGGCGCCCCACAACCGGCCCGTGCGGCGGCTCGACGAGGTGCGGGCGGTCAAGCAGCCGGTGGTCAAGTACGGCTTCGAGCACCATCCGGCACCGGCCTCCGTCAAGTAACGAATCGGCGCTACAACGGTCTGTACAGGCGACCACGAGAAAGGAGATCGTTTGCCGAACAAGGTCGTCAAGACCGACGCCGAGTGGAAGGCGGAGCTGTCGCCGGAGCAGTACCACGTGCTCCGCGACAAGGGCACCGAGCGCCCGTTCACGGGCGAGTACGACCACGTCTTCGAGCCCGGCACGTACCACTGCGCCGGCTGCGGGGCCGAGCTCTTCGCGTCCGACGCGAAGTACGACTCCGGCTGCGGCTGGCCCGCGTTCTACGCGCCGGCCGGCGACGAGGCCGTGGACGAGGAGACGGACGTGAGCCTCGGGATGGTGCGCACCGAGGTCATGTGCTCGGCGTGCGGCGGCCACCTCGGGCACGTCTTCCCGGACGGGCCGCACCCGACGGGGCTCCGCTACTGCATCAACTCCGCCGCGCTGAAGCTGGAGGAGGCGTGATGGCCGAGCAGATCGCAACCTTCGGTGCCGGCTGCTTCTGGGGCGTCGAGGCGGCGTTCCGCCGGCTCGACGGCGTCATGAAGACGCGCGTCGGCTACGCCGGCGGCGGCGTCGACCACCCGACGTACAAGCAGGTTTGCTCCGACCGGACCGGTCACGCGGAGGTCGTCGAGGTCACCTACGACCCCGATCAGGTGCCGTATGAGCAGCTGCTCGCCGTCTTCTGGGCGGAGCACGACCCGACGCAGGTGAACCGCCAAGGGCCGGACATCGGCTCGCAGTACCGGTCGGTGATCTTCGTCCACGACGCGGAGCAGCGGGCCGTCGCCGAGGCGTCACGCGCCCGCGTCCAGGAGCGGCTCACCCGGCCGGTGGCGACATCGATCGAGGACGCGCCGCCGTTCTGGGAGGCCGAGGACTACCACCAGCAGTACCTCGAGAAGCGCGGCCTCGCGAGCTGCACCGCGCGCCTCGCAGGCGTGGCGTAGGGGTTTCGGAGCGGTCGCGCCGGGCATCCGCCCGGCATGACCGCTCCGATAACGCCCGCTCCGGATCCTGTGCCGCCCGCACCCGATCCGGTGCCGCCCACGCCGACCCCCTCGCCGGATCCGCTACCGCCGGATCCAGACCCGCCGCAGCTCGACTACTTGGTCGCTGAGACCTGAGTCAGGAGCTTGACGTAGATGCCGTTGCCGCCGAAGGCGGAGAGCTTGCGCCGCAGTTCGATGAGGGCCATGTTCTTGAACCTTTCGCCGCTAGGGAGTGATCCTTGGGGGCCTCGCCGCATCGGGCCCGTGATCAAGATCGTCGATCAGGCCTCGTCGTGCGACCCTCCTTCGGTGGTACAGCGACCCTCGTTCGGTGGTTCACTTCGGCACTTGATTTTCCGCCGCCGCCAGCTGCCCGCACGCTGCGGCGATGTCGCGGCCGCGGGTGAGCCGGACGGTCGAGGGCAGGCGGGCTTCCTCCAGCACGGACTTGAAGGCCGCGATCCGCTCGCGCGGGGAGCCGTCGTACATGCCCGTGGGGTTGTACGGGATCAGGTTCACCTTGAAGACGCGCGGGTCGAGGAGCGCCGCGAGTGCCTTGGCGTGCTCGCGCGCGTCGTTCACGCCGTCGAGCATCACGTACTCGACGAACACCTTGCGGCGGTGCGCCTCGAAGTAGCGGCGGCACTCGGCGAGGACGTCCTCGAGCGGGTAGCGGTCGTTCACGGGCATCAACTCGCTGCGCAGCGCATCGGCGGGTGAGTGCAGGGAGAGGGCGAGGCGGATCGGCTCGGTCACCTCGTCGACGAAGCGCCGCAGCCCCGGTAGCCAACCGACGGTCGAGATTGTCGTCCGCCGGTGCGTGACGCCGACGTCGGGCAGCCGGCGCGCGGCCGCGAGCACCGCGTCGACGTTGAGCATCGGCTCGCCCATCCCCATGAAGACGACGTGGTCGATCGGCTCGGTGCGGCGGAAGTGCAGCGCCTGGTCGAGGATCTCCCACTGCGACAGGTTGCGGCGGAAGCGCATCTGCCCGGTCGCGCAGAACGTGCACGTGAGCGGGCAGCCGGACTGCGAGGACACGCAGACGGAGCGGCGCCCGTCCCGGTAGCGCATCAGCACGGCTTCGACGGGGTGGGCCTCGGCGGTGTGGAAGAGCGCCTTGACCGTGCCGTCGCGCGAGCGGGCCTCGTCGACGAGCTCGAGTGTCGAGAACGGCACGTGCTCTTCGAGCAGCGCACGGGTGCGCGTCGAGACGTTCGTCATCTCGGCGTACGAGGAGGCGCCGCGCGCGGCCCATTCCCACACCTGCCGCGTGCGGTAGCCGGGCTCGCCGGCCAGCGCCTGCGTGACGAGGTCGAGATCCACGCCTCCAGGATCGCAGAGGTGCGGGCGTCTGCTTCGGACGGGTCTCGTCGCTAAACCACGGTGACGAGACTGCGACAGCTCGTCCACAGCGGGCCAGACCGTGAACGGGCCATAGCCAGCGCGTCGTTGAGCGGAAATCTCCCTTCTGGACCGGGCCGCTCTGGACACGTCCCTTGGTCAGACCAGGGTTAGAGCCGCCGCACGGACGAGGCCACGATCGCCAGCGCCGCCGCGGGCAGGTTTCGTCCAGCGGCAAGGATCTTGACGACCCGGCCGCCGGCGCCGCGCACGCAGCGCCACGCAAGATTGCCGCCCGCGCTGAAGACCTTGTTGCCATCGACCTGGTAGCTCTTTTCGTTCCCGTCGCCGCAGTTCGCGAGCGTGCCGCCGGACCATTCCACCGTGACCGCGAGCGTCCGGTTCGCGTTCGAGACGGAGTAGTGCTTGTCGTGCAGGCGAACCGTCAGCCGCTTCCCGGCGGCATCCCATCTGTACGACAGGTAGCGGTAGCCGAACGGCGCCCGCGTCGGCATGTAGGCGAGCGGCCCGGCCTTGTGCTCGATCACGTGCTGGATGAACGGCGGCACGAGTGGCGTCATGCAGCGGATCATCGGGGCCGCTTGTGAGCGCCCCGTTAGATTGCGGTGAAATGATCGACCTCCGCTCCGACACGCAGACCCGTCCCTCGAAGGCCATGCGCGAGGCGATGGCGAACGCCGAGGTGGGCGACGAGCAGGAGCGCGAGGACCCGACCGTCCTCGAGCTCGAGCGGCGTGTCGCCGATCTGCTCGGCCACGAGGAGGCCGTCTACCTGCCGACCGCGACGATGGCGAACGAGATCGCGCTCATCATCCTCGGCGAGCGCGGCAGCGAGCTGATCGTCGAGGAGTCGGCCCACATCGTGCGCGCCGAGCTCGGCGGCGCCGCCGTGCACGGCGGGCTGCAGACCCGGCCGCTCCCCGGCCACCTCGGCCGGCTGAGCGCCGAGCAGA
>JBKPRG010000062.1:0-16516 GCA_046765815.1 Actinomycetota bacterium | reverse complement strand
GAGCAGCAGCATCCCGCCGACGACCTCGTCGATCTCGTGGAGCCGGAGCCGGAGTCTGGTCGCGACACCGAAGTTGCCGCCGCCGCCCCGGAGCCCCCAGAAGAGATCGGCGTGAGTCTCCTCGTCCACCTCGAGAAGCTCGCCGTCGGCGGTCACCAGCTCGGCCGCGAGCAGGTCATCGATCGTGAGCCCGTTCTTGCGGACGAAGAAGCCAATGCCGCCGCCTAGAGTGACCCCGCCGAGGCCGACGGTAGGCGTGTCGCCGAGCCCGGTGGCGAGGCCGTGTTCGCCAGTCGCCTTGGTGTAGTCGCCGGCCGTGACCCCGGTCTGCACCCACGCGGTCCGGCCGTCGGCGTCGATCTCGACCGCGTTCATCGCGGAGAGGTCGAGGACGATCCCGCCCTCGGACGTGCCGTGCCCCGCGGGGCTGTGGCCGCCGCTCCGCACCGCGAGTTCGGCGCCCGTCTCCCGTGCCAGGGTAACGACGCGGGCGACGTCGGATGCATCGGCGACGCGGACGATCGCCGCGGGCCGACGGTCGAAGCCGGTGAAAAAGACGCGGCGCGCGTCGTCGTATCCGGGGTCGTCCGAGGCAATCACCTTGCCGTTCAGCTCCGCGCGGAGGTCGGAGATCGAGATATCGGTCCTGGTTTTCACATGTTCTCCTCAGTCGAATAGACGTCTACCGCTATGACCCTCCGCGGCAGGCGAACGTGACCGGGGGTTACTCCAAGCCTGTGGCTGCGGCACCGAGCTCGCCGTGCGCCTCCGGCGCCGCCGCGCGCTCACGCAGGAACAGGCCGCCGACGGTGGCGGCGAGCACTGCCGCGATCGCGCCGCCGATGAACGCCGCGTGGTAGCCGCTCGTGAGCGCGGCGGCGTTGTCGAGCGAGTCACGCACGCTCGACGTGCGCGACGAGGCGATGCTCGTGAGCACGGCGAGGCCGAGCGCCCCGCCCATCATGAACGCGGTATTGACGATGCCCGACGCGAGGCCTGCCTCCTGGGGCTCGACGTCGCCCATCGCCGCGAGCAGCACCGGGTTGAACGCGATCCCCGCGCCGAAACCGAGCAGGATCATGCTCGGAAGGACGTCGACGACGAAATGTCCGTCGACCGGCGCGCGCGCCAGCAGCGCGAGACCGGCCGCGGCCGAGAGCAGGCCGACGGTGAGCGGCTTGCGGTAGCCGTACTTCATCACGAGCTTCGCCGAGATGCTGATCGACAGCGCACCCATGATCAGGTTGCCGGGCAGGAACGCCAGACCCACCTCCAGCGGCGAGTAACCGAGAACGAACTGCAGGTACAGCGCCGACATGAAGAACCAGGCGAACATCGCGGCCGCCCAGAGCACGCCGGCCACGTTTGCGATCGCAAGGTTGCGGTGCAGGAAGAACCGAAGCGGCATCAGCGGCATCTCGGTGCGCGACTCCCAGATCAGGAAGGCGCCGAGCAGCACGACGGCGCCGGCGATGAGAGCGATCGTCGTTGCCGATCCCCACCCGCCGGGGTGGGTGTTGATCGCGTAGACGGCGAGCATCAAGGCAGCCGTCACCATGACGGCGCCAAGGACGTCGAGCCGACGCGACGCCTCGAACCCCGGCGCCGCCTCGAGCAGCCGGAGCGAGAGGACGAACACGAGCACGCCGATCGGAACGTTGACGAGGAAGATCCAGTGCCAGCTGATGACGTCGGTGATGACGCCCCCCAGCAAGACGCCGATGCTGCCGCCGCCGGAGGCGACGAAGCCCATGACGCCCATTGCCTTGGCCCGGTCTTGCGGCTCGTGGAAGATCGTCATCACGAGCCCGAACGACACGGCCGACGTGACTGCGCCGCCGATGCCCTGCACGGCACGGGCGCCGACCAGCATCCAGGTCGTCGTCGAGATGCCGCAGAGGAGCGAGGAGACGGTGAACAGGGTGAGACCCGCGAGAAAGAGGCGCCGGTGGCCGAAGAGGTCGCCGAGACGCCCGCCGAGCAGCAGACAACCGCCGTAGGTCAGCAGGTAGGCGTTCACGACCCACGCGAGGCCGGACTGGCTGAAGTGGAGGTCGTCCTTGATCGACGGCAGCGCGACCCCGACGATCGTCACGTCGAGCACGATCATCAGCATTCCCAGGCACAGCACGTAGAGCGCGATCCAGCGGCTGCGGTCGGTCGTCGTCACGGGTTTCTCCTCTCGTCGTTGCCGTCGATCTCGCTGGTAAGACAGCGCTAAGGCATGGAACTCATCGGCCGGGCCGATGGCTTCCGGGTCGCCTGCATCTCCCTCTCTAGCAAAGGCGCCACACCCGGCGCGTCGCATGATCCGGTTGTCGGAACTACGCGCGTGCTTCGGGAACGGCGAGCCCGGCGGCGCCTAGTTCGGAGCAAACCGCCGCGTAGCCCGACCGCTCCAGTAGCTCCAGGCCGAGGCGCGCCCGCCGCACGCGCTCGCGCGACAGCGCGACCGCGGTCGCCTCGAGGTGGCTGCCCGAGGGGTAGATGTCCGGTGCGTTACGCAGGCCGAGCTTGACGTAGACGGGTGCCGCAACCCGGATCAGCTCGTGGATCTCGTGCAGGCGCACGAAGCCACCGAGCGCGTCGGGAGCCTCGACGTAGAAGTCGATCGGCAGGTCGGTCGCGGCGCGGATCGCCGCGATCTGCGGGAGCGAAAGGTCGGGTGGGAGATTCAGGGTGGAGGCGCCGAGCTCGGTGAGCAGCCTCGCCGTGGCCGCGTTCGCGACCGGGAGCATCACCGAGATCTTCGCCTGCATGTCCTGCGGCAGAACGCCGGCCGCACGAAGCCGTGCGAACGCGTCGAGAGCGCCGACGTCGGCGAGCAGAACACTCCTTACCCCATGCTCGGCCGCCCGAAGGACGTCCTCGAGCACGGCGGTGAGCTGATCCTGACCGCGGACCGCCGCAGCGAGCGCACCACCGGCCGGGGCGCGGCTCATCGCCGACGCATCCCAGCCCGCGTTCGGGCGCGCGAAGAGGCTGAGCTCGATCCGCGCAGCCGCCGCGCCCGCGACGAACGCATCGAGCTCCGCGTCGGTCAGCATGAAGACGCCGCTTCCCTGGGAGACGCGGTGCACGCGCACGTCGAGCGCAGCAGCCTCCTCGAGAACGGCCTCGAGGCACCGCGGCCCCTCCGTGCTCGGGATCTCGATGCGGTACTGCGCTCCGTCCGGGAAGCGCTTGGCCGAGGTCGGCAGGTCGTGCAAATCGCCGGGGGGCAGGCCGATCTGCTCGAGCGCGCCGCGGACTGTCATGCGTCGAGGTACACGGTCTTCCACTGCGTGAAGAACTCGCGCGCGACCTTGCCCTGTTCGCGCGGGCCGGACGAGCTCTCGCGCATGCCGCCGAACGGGGCCTGGTACTCGATCCCCGCGCTCTCCTGGTTCACCTTCACGACCCCGGCGCGGATCTCCCGCGCGAAGCGGAACGCTGCGCCAAGGTCGCGCGTGAAGACGGCCGCCGTCAGTCCGAACGGCGTGTCGTTCGCCAGCGCGACGGCCTCCTCGTACGAGCCCGCCGGGAGCAGCGCGGCAACCGGGCCGAAGATCTCCTCGCGGAGGACACGGCTCGTCGCCGGGAGGCCCGCGAGCACGGTCGGCTCGACGAAGTAGCCCGCGCGCTCGACGCGTCCGCCGCCGGCGAGCACACGCGCCCCGTCGTGCTCAGCGAGGTCGAGGTATGAGCAGACGGTGTCGAGCTGGCTCGCCGACGCGAGCGGGCCGACCTTGGTCGTCTCGTCGAGCGGGTCGCCGACGGGCCAGGCGCGGGCGAGTGCGGCAACGCGCTCCCCGAGCTCCTCGAGCACGGGTTCCTCGACGATTACACGACTCGTCGCCGTGCACTTCTGCCCGGCCGACAGGAATGCGCCTCGTGCGACCTGCTCCGCGGCAAGCTCGAGGTCGGCATCGGCGAGGACGACGGCCGGATTCTTCCCGCCGAGCTCGAGCTGCACCTTCTTCCCCGCACGCGTCGCCGCGAGCTGGAGTGCGCGCCCGACTGCGTTCGAGCCGGTGAACGTGACGGCGTCGACACGCTCGTGCGCGACGAGCGTGTCGCCGACGACCGAGCCGCGACCGAGGACCAGGTTGAGGACACCCTCGGGCAGGCCCGCGTCGGCGAGCGCGTTCGCGAGGTGCGTCGACGTGAGCGGGACGATCTCCGCCGGCTTCCAGACGACGGTGTTGCCGTAGGCGAGCGCGGGCGCGAGCTTCCAGGCCGGGATCGCGATCGGGAAGTTCCAGGGCGTGATCGCCGCAACCACACCGACCGGCTCGCGTCGCGCGTAGAGGAACGTGCTCGCCGAGTGGCTCGGGTACGTCTCGCCATCCGGCTCGAGGGTCTGCCCCCCGTAGTAGCGGAGGATCGCGGCCGCACGCCGCGTCTCCCCGACTGCCTCGGCGAGCGTCTTCCCCTCCTCGCGCGCGAGGTCGCGCCCGATCGCGGCGGCGCGCTCCTCGACGAGGTCAGCGGCCCGTCGCAGCACGTCTCCGCGCGCGGGAGCCGGCGTCTCGCGCCACGGCGCGACCGCCTCCGCGGCGGCCTCGACTGCGTCGGCCGCGATCTCCGGCCCTGCATTCAGGACGGTCGCGACATGCTCGTCCGGAGCGGCGGGGTTCAGGTCGACGCCGACCTCGCCGCCTTCGCGACGGCGGCCGCCGACGACCGATGCCAGCGAGGGGACGCTCATGCCGGCACGAGCTCGACCTTGAGGGCCCCGCCGGCGCGGTCGCGAAGCGCGTCGAAGGCGGCCTCGTGCTGTTCGAGCGGGAACGAGTGTGAGACGAGTGGCTTCGTTTCGAGCAAGCCGTCCGCAAAGAGCTCCGTCACCCAGCCCCAGGCGTTTCGCGAGGCGCCGAAGATGCCCTGGAGCCGAAGGTGGCCGAGGACGACCGCGTCGGCGTCGATCCCGCCGGGCCGGCCGGAGATGCCCTCGAGGACGACCGTGCCGCCGCGCCGCGCGAGCGCGGCCGCGCTGCGCGCGCCGTCGACCGTGCCCGTCGCCTCGAAGACGAGGTCGAAACCCGGCTCGGGGCGTTCGTCGAGGGCCGCATCCCACGTCTCGGACGCACCCATTGCCCTGCCGAGCTCGAGGCGCGGCGCCCGCCTCCCGACGAGCGCGAGCCGCGCCGGGCCGTAGTGGCGCAGCAGCGCGACGGCGAGCAGCCCGAGCGTCCCCGAGCCGACGACTGCGACGCTCGCGCCCGGCCGGAGGTCGACCTCGAGCAGCCCCTGCGCGACGCAGGCGGCGGGCTCGAGCAGCGCCGCTGCGGCGAGGTCGGCGCCCGGTGGGAGCCGGTGGACGAGCCGGGCTGGGACGCAGAGGTAGTCCGCGAACGCGCCCGCATGCGTGAATCCGGTCTCGGCGTAGTCGACCTCGCAGAGGTTCGTCATCCCCTCGCGACAGCGGGGACAGCCGCCGCAGGCGCGGAAGCCCTCGGCGACGACGGCCGCACTTTCCGGGATGCCCTCGACGAGCGCGCCGACCGCCTCGACCGTTCCCGCCCATTCATGGCCGGGGACGATCGGGTAGCGCACGAAGGCCGCGGGTCGCCTCCCGTCGAGAATCTCGACGTCCGAACCGCAGATGCCGGCTGCGCCAACGCGGACGAGAACCTCATCCGGGCCGGGCTCCGGCCGCGGGATGCGGCGAAGGGCGACCGCGCCCGGACGCTCGACCACGACCGCCCGCATCGTTCCGCTTGCGTTCATCCGACCTCTGCGGCGGTCGAGGGCTCGCCGCGCCGCTCCCAGCCGTCGTTGAAGAGGAAGATCCCCGCGCGCGTGCGCGGGTGCTCAGCGCAGGCGTCGTGGTCGAGCCTTACGCCGAGCCCGGGCTCGGTCGGGAGCGGGAAGCAGCCGTCGAGCGGGTCGACGGCGGGCGCGGCGTCGACGAGCTCGCTCACCCACGGATCGGCGAAGTCGTTGAAGTGCTCGAGGACGAGGTGGTTCGCGGTCGCGATCGCGAAATGGACGTTCGCCGCCGTTCCGACTGGGCCGCAGACGTTGTGCGGCGCGAGCGGCAGCTCGTACGCCTCGACCCAGCCGGCGAGCTTGCGCAGGCCGGTGAGGCCGCCGAAGTGCGTCAGGTCGGCCTGGACGACGTCGACGAGGCCCTGCTCGAGGATCGTCCGGAAGTCGGCGAGGAGGTGGATGCGCTCGCCGGTCGCGATCGGTCGGCGCGTCGCGGCGCGCACGCGCGCCAGCGCGTTCGGCGCGTCGAGCGGCACAGGCTCTTCGAGCCAGGCCGGCTCGAGCGGCTCGAGCTCGGCCGCGATCACTCCGGCAGTCGCCGCCGTGAAGCGGCCGTGCATCTCGATCATGATCTCCACGTCCGGCCCGACAGCGTCCCGCACGGCGGCGACGAGCTCCACGGACCGTCGCCGCTCGGCCGGCGAGATCTCCATCCAGGCGCTCCCGAAGGGATCGAGCTTGAGCGCCGAATACCCACGTGCGACGACCGCGCGGGCGCTCTCCGCGAGCGCGCCCGGGTCGCGTTCGCTCTGGTACCAGCCGTTTGCGTAGGCGCGGACGCGGTTGCGATAACGCCCGCCGAGCAGCTTCCAGACAGGGACGTTCAGTTCCTGGCCGACGAGGTCCCAGCACGCGACGTCGAACGCCGCGAGCGCGGACTGCGTCACCTCGCCCGGTCGCCCGTACTCGGAGCGCTGGATCGCGAACGCGAGCCTCTCCCGATCGAACGGGTCGGCTCCGATCACGTAGCGGTCGCCGAGCTCGGAGATACACGCGAGCAGCGTGTCCGTCTTGTTCACCATCCGCACTTCGCCGACGCCGCGGCGGCCGTCGTCGGTAACGAGCTCGACGAACGTCAGCTCCCGCCAAGGCGTGCCCACGACAGTCGTAACGATGTCGGCGATCTTCACGACGGGCTCCGGAAGTGCGCGCGGAGGTCCTCCTCGGTCTGGCGGAGGTGCTCGCGCATCGCCTGCGCCGCGGCCTTCGCGTCGCGCGCCTTGACCGCGTCGAGGACCGCTTCGTGTTGCTGGACGATGTCGTCGACACCGCCGCCTCGCGCGAGGTGACCCGCAAAGCTGTGGAGGCGGCTCTCACGGAGCGGCGCCGCGAGCGCCTCGATGAGGAACACGAACAGGCGGTTGCCCGAGGCGGCGGCGAGGTTCTCGTGGAAGCGAACGTCCGCAGTGTGGAACGCCACCGGCTCGCCGCCGCCGGACCGCATGGCTGCGACCGACATCTCCAGGTCGGCGACGTCGCCCTTGCCGGCGCGCTTCGCGGCGAGCCGGGCGATGTCGACCTCGAGCGCACGCCGCACTTCGAGCAGGTCGAGCAGGGCGCGCGGATCGCGTCGGACGGCGGTCTGGAAGAAGTCGCCGGCGAGCGTCCCGTTCGGCGCCGCCACGACGGGACGCCGGCCCTGGCTGATCTCGAGCAGGCCGCGTGCCTGCAAGGTGCGGGTGGCCTCGCGGAGCGTGAGGCGGCTGACGCCGATCTCCTGTGCGAGCTTCCCCTCCGAGGGGAGCGTGTCGCCGGGCTGGAGGCGGTCGAAGACGAGATTCTCGAGGCGCTCGATCACCGAGCCAAGGAGAGACTTATCAGCTAAGTCGGCGCGACTTTGCGCAATTTGATCGAACTTCCGAGCCTCCAAGGCGACGAACATATCAGACAAGTTCAACCTCGAGCACGCCGCCCGTATCGGGATGGCGCGCCAGCGTCTCGTCGTCGGTCTCGATCAGCGCGCTCGTGACGTAGAGGCGGTCGCCCGCGAGTGCGGCCTTGGTGACGTTCCAGGCGGGCAGCGGCAGCGCCAGCGTCTCCTCGCCGTCCGGGTTGAAGCGCCGGAGGACGTTCCCGTGGAACTCCCCGAGCCAGAGGTTGCCCTCCGCGTCAGTGACGACGCCGTCGGGCGCCGACGCGTACACGGCCCAGGCGATCAGGAGCCGTTGCCCCTCGAGCGCTCCGCCGCGCGTTATCCGGGAGACATAGACGCCCTGCTGCCTGCCGGGATGACCGCTCGTCTCGACGGTATAGAGGAGGCGGCCGTCCGGGCTCAGCGCGGGGCCGTTCGCGACGAGGTAGCCGGCGTCGACGGGCCGCCGCTCGAGCTCGCCGTCGTAGCAGTAGTAGGAGCCGAGCGGCTCCTCGGTCGAGCCGCCGAGCGTGCATGCCCAGATCCGGCCCGCCGCGTCCGTGGTCGCGTCGTTGAAGCGGACGTCCGGACGACCGCCGTCGATACGGTCGACGCGCACCGCGGACACGGTGCCGTCGCCGCCGAGCGCGATCCGGTGGAGGCCGGACTTGAAGCCGGCGACGAGCTGCCCGCTTGCTCGCACGAGGACGAACCCGACCTGCTCCGAAGTCCGCCACGTCTCGACGCCGCCGCCGGCCGGGTCGTAGCGGTAGACGCGGTTCTCGAGGATGTCCACCCAGTAGAGGCGGCCGGAGCCGGCGTCCCAGAGCGGACCCTCCCCGAGGCTCAGGCCGGGATTGACCAGGCAGCGGACATTCACGGCGACTCGGTCGTGCGCGGGTCGACGGAGACGCCGCTGAGCTCGATCGCGGGCCGGCCATCGCGCTCGACCCATTCGCCGCACGGCCCGCCGCCGGCGCCCTGTTCGAGCTCGGCGGTGGTCCCGTCGAGTCGAAGCGCCGGGTGGTACCAGAGCGCGCACTCGCGGGCGTCACCCTCGATGTAGTGGCCGACGAGCGAGCGACGGAAGCGGTTGCTCCGATTCGGCTTGCTCCCGTGGACGAGCGAGCCGTTGAAGAAGAGGACGTCGCCCGGCTCCATCACCATTGGGACGAGCTGGGCGTCGTCCGGGAGCGGCACGGTGACGTCCGTGAAGCTCTGGCTCGTATCGGCGGCGATCGTGCAGAGGACGGGCCAATCCTGGCTGCCGGGGACAACCTCGAGACAGCCGTTCTCCTCGTCGCACGGGTCGAGCGCCATCCAGGCGGCGATGCACGTGCCGGGATTCACGCGCAGGTAGTACTGATCCTGATGGACGGCCTGTCCGCGGGCTCCCGGCGGCTTGAAGTAGAGCATCGTCTGCACGGCGAACGGCTCCAGGCCGCCGAGCAGCGTCGTCAGCCCGCGCGCCAGGCGCGGCTCGAGGAGCCAGTCGAGCGCGATCCGGTCCCAGCGGTGCATGTGGATCATCCGCGGGTAGCGCTGCAACGGGTCGTTCGACGTCGGGTCGACGCCCACGACATCGCCGGGATACTCGCCGGCCTCGCGCAGCACCATGAAGTAATCGCGCCAGTACGCCGCTTCGTCGGCGCCGAACAGTCCGCGGGCGACGACGTAGCCGTTCTCGTCGAAGCTGCGCTTGTCGATCACGACGGCACTGTTTCGAGCGGAGCGACGTCGAAGGTCGTCATGAGCTCCTGCCGTGTGCCGGTCTCCGCGGCGCGGTAGCCGCTCTCGATGATGTCGATCACGTGCCGCGCGTGCTCCGCCGTAACGGGTGTCGGCGTCGCGTCGAGCACCCAGTCGACGAGCTGCATGACGTCCTCGAAGACGTGCGACTCTTCGAGCTCGCGGTGCGCACCGACGACGTGAGGCAGCAGCCGGGTCTGTTCTTCCCGGTCTGGAGACGCGAAGGGCTCGCCGTTGAGCAGGACGCCGTGGATCGTCCCCCGCGTGCCGAAGTAGACGCCGGCGGCGAACTGATCGGTATGGCTCCCCGCCGCCGTGCCGTAAGCGACCGCGTACATGCCGTCGCCGAAGTCGAGCAGGAGGATCGTGTTGTCGTCGGCCTCCGTCGGGATGCGGTTACCGAGGAAGGCGCGCTCGCGGATGCGGATCCCCGACAGCGCGACGACTGCTTCCACCGGGCCGAGGATGCTCGTCAGCTGGTGCAGCGCGTAGACGGTCATGTCGTACATCGGGCCGCCGCCCGGCCTGCGGAAGTACCAGGCCGGATCGATCGAGCTTCCGCCCGGCGCGGCCCGGCGCTCGGGCTCGTCCTCGTGGTATGCGCCGAAGGCGCAGCCGCAGAGCGCCCACGAGAGCGTGCCGATCGCGCCCGACTCGATCAGTTCGCGCGTTTGCGTCACCTGCGGTTGCAGCACCTCGCCGGGCGAGGCGACGATGCGCAGGTCGCGCGCCTCGGCGAGGGCGATCAACTCGTCGGCTTCCCGAACGGTTGTCGTCATCGTCTTGTTCGCGTGGACGTGCTTGCCGGCCTCGAGCGAGGCACGGCAATGCTGGAAGTGCAGCCCGATCGGCGACGCGACGCTGACGGCATCGATTCCCGCCTCTGCGAGCATCGTCTCGACATCTGCGAACACGCGCGGCACGCCGTAGCGCGCGGCGGCGGCCTCGGCGCGCTCGACAACCGGGTCGCACAGCGCGTTGACACGGACGCGGGCGGCGACGTCCTGCTCGGTCAGATGCGGCAGGAGGCCGCGCAGCGTCAGCGCGCCGACGCCGATGACGGCGAGCTGGAGCGGCCCTTCCACTAGACCGCGGGGCTTGCAAGCGGCGCCGGCACTTCGTCGGTCGGCGCCGCGGGCCGGACGAGGAGCGACTTGCCGCTCTCGGGCTCGAAGAAGTGGCACAGCTCGGGATGAAGCGCGAGCCGGATGCGCTGTCGTGTGCCCGCACGAGCCGTCGACGGCAAACGCGCCGTCAGGATCGTGCCGTGTCCCGCGGCCATCAGCCCGGCCTGCTCCTCGCCCTCGCGCACGCGCACGACATCCTCGGGCTCGGCCGCCTGGGCGTCGACGCGGAAGAACACGAGCCGTTCCGCCCCGAGGTCCTCGACCACGGAGACGTCTGCCTCGATCGACCACGGGGCCGACTCCTCGGCGCGAAGCTCGGTCAGGTGCTCGGGGCGGAAGCCGACGATGACCCGTGAGGGGAGTTTGGGCGCTTCGTCGCCTAGCTCCTGCAGTGGGAAGGAGAAGCTGCCAAAGACGAGGCGCCCGTCGTCGACGGCGGCCTCGAGCAAGTTCATCGACGGTGACCCGATGAACGCCGCGACGAACAGGTTCACCGGGGACCAGTAGAGCGCCTGCGGCGTGTCGACCTGTTGGATCTGGCCACGGTTCATGACGGCCGCGCGCTCGCCGAGCGTCATCGCCTCGATCTGGTCGTGCGTCACGTACACCGTCGTCACCCCGAGCTGCTCGTGCAGGCGCGCGAGGTCGGCGCGTACACGGACGCGCAACTTCGCATCGAGGTTGGAGAGCGGCTCGTCCATCAGGTAGACCGCGGGCCGGCGCGCGATCGCCCGGCCCATCGCGACGCGCTGCCGCTGGCCGCCGGAGAGCGCGACCGGCCGCCGGTCGAGCAGGTCCTCGAGCCCGAGCAGGCGTGCGGCTTCCGCAACGCGCTCCGCCACTTCCGTCCGCGGCGTCCCGCGCACCTTGAGGCCGAAGGCGAGGTTGCGGCGCACGGTCATGTGCGGGTAGAGCGCGTAGTTCTGAAAGACCATCGCGATGTCGCGGTTCTTGGGCGCGACGTCGGTGACGTCCTGGCCGCCGATCAGCACCGCGCCGTCCGTGACCTCCTCGAGGCCTGCGATGCAGCGCAGCAGCGTCGTCTTCCCGCAGCCCGAGGGGCCGACGAGCACCATGAACTCGCCGTCGTCAATCGCGAGCGAGACGCCGTCGACGGCGTGGACACCGTTCGGAAACTCTTTGAGGACGTCCTGAAGATCGATTCCGGCCATCTGCCTTAGCCCTTCACTCCGGTTGTGACGATCCCGCGAGCGAGCTTCTTCTGCATCACGAAGAAGAAGACGAGCGGCGGGATCGTGTACATCAGCGCCGCGGCCAGCGTCTCGGGAATCGAAAGGATCGACTGCTCGCCCGGCGGCTCGAAATAGCCGAAGCCGATCTTCGGGCCGAGCGTCGTCTGCTCGCCGTTGAGCAGCAGCTGGGCCCAGACATAGTCGCTCCACCAGCCGATCCCCATGATCACCGCTGCGACGACGAGGATCGACGTCGAGTTCGGCAGGTAGACCTGCACGAATGTGCGTAGCCGGCCGCAGCCGTCGATCGAGGCGGCGTCGTCCAGTTCGCTCGGGAAGTTCACGTAGAACTGGCGGAACAGGAAGATCATGCCGGCGTTGCCGCTCAGCCCCCAGAGGAGCCATGGCCAGTACGTGTTGACCAGGTGGATCTGGAGGAACAGGAAGTACGTCATCAGGAACGTGATCGCGAACGGGATGAACGTCGTCGCGATCATGACGAGGAAGAGGGCGTTGCGTCCCTTGGCGCGGTGGCGCGCGAAGCCGAAGCCGGCGCAGGCGCTCGTCAGCACGATCGGGATCGTCGCGAGCGACGTGAGGAAGACGGTGTTCTTCAAGTAGTGCGGGAAGTTCGCCGTCGGGTAGTGCCACGCGCGGGCGTAGTTGTGCCAGTGCAGAGGGTGGGTGATGATCGAGCCGCTGATCCCGGCCGAGATCGGGCGCAGCGAGGCGAGGAAGCCCCAGGCCATCGGCGCGACAAAGACGACGGCGAGCACGACGACGGTTCCGTAGAGGATCACCTGGCCGAGCACCCACCTCGCGGAGCGGCGTTTGCGCCGCCGCCCCGAAGGCGGCCGGCGAAACAGGAGCGCCGCGACCCCGGTCACTTGTATTGCTCGCTTCCCGTGTAGACCCAGAACTTGCCGCTGAAGAAGACGATGGCGGTCACGAAGAGCAGGATCGGAAGGAACAGCCAGATCTCGGCTGCGCCGTAACCCCAGTCCGCGGTGACCGTGATCTGCTGCAGCGCCTCGACGTTGAAGACGCGGTTGCTCCCCGGGACGTAGGTGCCGAGACCGCTCTGCAGGGACGGGGCGAGCAGCAGCGGCTCCTGGAACATGCTCGAGACGAAGATCAGGCCGGTCACGAGCTGGAACATCAGGACCGGCGTCAGCAGCGGCAGCGTGATCGCCCGAAACGTGGTCAGCTTGCTCGCGCCGTCGATCTTCGCCGCCTCGTAGAGTTCCTCGGGAATCGACTTCAGGCCGGCGATGAAGATCAGCATCCCAAGGCCGGCCCCGCCCCAGATGATCAGCATCACGAGCAGGGACATCGGGTGTCCGTTGAGCCAGTCGATGTTCGAAGGTCCCCCGATCGCGCCGATCAGCCGGTTCAGCAGCCCGCCGTCCTGGGCTCCAATCGCCTTCCACATGTCCGCCTTCGCGACCACAGGGATGACGAACGGCGCGAAGAAGATCGTGCGCCAGACGCCGAGGAGCTTGACGCCCGAGTTCAGAAGCAGCGCAAGCGCGAGCTGCACGGCGATCCCGAGCGGGATCACGATCAGCGCGATCTTGCCCGTGTTCTGGAGCGACTGCCAGAAGTACTGGTCGTGCAGCGCGCGGGTGTACTTCTCGAAGCCGATGTAGTGCGCACCGCGGTGGTGCACGCCGTTCACGGTGTACCCGTGCAGGTTGCCGCCGTTGAAGTTCGAAAGCGAGATGAGGAAGCCCGCGATGATCGGCAGCAGCCCAAGGAAGATGAAGCCGAGCAGCCAGGGCGATGTGAAGCCGTAGAAGGCGAGCGTCTCCCGTCTCCGGAACGATGCTCGCCTTCTATACGTACGGGCTAGGGTCGTAGAGCCTGCGTTCGCCTCGATGGCCACTGGTTCTTCGACGTGCCGTTCCTATCCGTTCTTGCCTTGCGCGATAGCGCGGTTCGAGTCGTTCTCGACGTTCTTGAGGAAGCTCTGGAACGAGAGCTTGCCCTTGGCGGCGTCCGGCAGGTACTTCACGTAGGCGGAAGCGACCGCCGTCGAGTCGCCGAGCCCGACGAGGTTCGGGTTGAACTGGAGGATGACGTCAGCCGCAGGCAGCTCGTGATTGAGCACCTTGATGTTGTTCTTCTGGAACGCGTTCGACGCAGGCAGCCGGTCGAACAGCGAATGCTGCGCCGGGACGCCCCAGCCCTGACCAGCGCGGTCGCGAGCCGGGAAGCCGCCCATGTAGTACTCGAACACGGCCCACGCGGCATCCGGGTTCTTCGTCCGCGCTGAAATGACGAAGCCGGTCGCGGTGATGGTCGGGTCGGCCTTCTTGCCGTGATTCCAGACCGGCGCCGGCAGCATGCGCGAGCGCTTCGTCGCCGCGGCGTTGCCGATCATGTCCCCGCCGAACCAGTAGCCGTACTGGGTCATCGCGACGGTCCCCTTCGGCGCGACGAAGCCGGGGCCGGACCAGCCGTCCGGATTCGGGTTCTCCGGCCCGAGGTCCATCTTGTTCTTCGAGTACCGGAGCAGGTACGTGACGATCTTCACCGCCTCAGGGCTCTTCGTGATGTTGATCCGCGAGAAGTCGGCCGGATAAAGCGTCTTCCCCTTCGCATACAGCATCGCCTGGATCAACCGATCGATCCACGCGTAACTGTTCCCGACGTCGATCGTCCAGTGCGGCCGCTTCGCCTGCTTGACCTTCGAGGCGAGCGTCCAGAGGTCGTCGTACGTCCACGTGTCGGTCGGGCCGGGGATCTCGACGCCGCGGATGCCTTTCAGGAAGTCGAGGTTGACGAAGACGGTCTCGTCCGGCGACCAGTCCTTGACCATGCCGAAGCGCGGGCCCTTGCCGATGCGCTTGCCGTCCCACCGGTAGTAGTTGCTCGCCGGCAGCAGGTCGGCCGGATGGATCAGGTCGCTGGCGGCGAAGTACTTGTCCAGGTTGAGCAACTCACCGCGCTTTGCCCACTGGGGCACGAGCGGTGCCTGCGTCCGCCAGATGTCCGGCGGCGTGCCCGCGGCCACCATCGCCTGGAACTTCGCGGCGTCGAAGTTGAGGAAGTTGATGCTGATGTTGGGGTTCTTGTTCTCGAAGTCCTTGATGTAGGCGTCGGTGAACTCACCGTTCCCCATGACGGTGACCGTGGTCGGCGCGAGGCGTCGCCGCGGAATCGCCCTCGCGCGCGCCGGGCCCCACAACGACTCGGCGACGACCGCACCCGCAACTCCGCCCGCACCCGCCAGGAGCTTCCGACGCGAGAGCCGGGTCTCTTCCAACCCGTCCATAGAGTGCTCCTTTCAGGCTTTGTGAACGGTAACAGTAAACACATGATAGAATGAGATGTCAAGATGACTGATCACAGCAGCTCGGACGGCGGGGCCTCGCGGTTGGATCGGGGGCAGCCGAAGCGCCCGACGATCCGCGACGTCGCCACGCACGCAGGCGTCTCGCACCAGACCGTCTCGCGCGTCATCAACCGCGAGCCGAGCGTGCGGCCCGAGACCCGCACGCGCGTGCTCGAGACGATCGAGGCGTTGAACTACGTCCCGAATCCGATGGCGCGCGGCCTCATCGCCAACCGCACGCACTGCATCGGCATGGTGACGACGGACGTCTCCGACCACTCGTTCGCGGAGGCTGTCGCCGGTGCCGAGAAGGAGGCACGCCGGCTGGGCTACTTCCTGATGGTGGCGAGCGTCGAGGAGGGGGCCGTCGAGGACGGTGGCCAGTACCTCCGCCTGCTTGTCGAACGGCGCATCGAAGGCCTCATCGTCGCGCGCGCGCACGACGCAGCGGAGCACGTCGCGCAGGCCCGCGAGGGCGGCATCCCGATCGTCACGATCGGCCCCCACGTGGACGGCGACGTCGCCGTGGACGTCGACAACGTCGCAGCCGCGCGTGAGGCGGCGGCGCACCTCCTGGCTGCCGGCCACCGCTCGATCGCCATGGTCGCCGGCCCGGCCGACTGGCACGCGGTCCAGAACCGCATCCGAGGCTTCAGGGAGACGTGTGTCGAGTGGGGCGTCGAACCGCGCGACGAGCTCATCGAGCACTCGCTCGACTGGGCGCCGATGAGCGGCCAGGCCGCCGCAGCCCGCCTGCTCGGGCGCGGAGCGGAGTTCACGGCGCTCTTCGCCCACAGCGACCTGCTCGCGCTCGGGGCAATGCGCGAGCTGCGCGCGCACGGGCTCGAGGTGCCTCGGGATGTCTCCGTCGTCGGCTTCGACGACATCGACGTGGCCGCTTTCACAGACCCGCCGCTGACGACGATCCGCCAGCCGATGGAAGCCGTCGGCGCGCTCGCAGCGTCGCTCGTGATCGGCCAGGTGACAGATCGCCGCACCCCGCAGCGCCGCACGCAACTCCTGCCCGGCACCCTGATCGCGAGGGAGTCGGTCGCACCGCTGGCCAGGACGCAGTAGCGAGAAACGACCGAGTGCAGAGGCGTAGCTTCGATCGTGGCTGGCGGTTCTGCCTAGGTGAGATCCCAGACGCGATGTGGCGCGCCGGCCTCGACGACTCGGACTGGCGGTCGGTCGACCTGCCCCACGACTGGAGCATCGAGCTCGAGCGCGACCCGACGAGCGCGAGCGGCAGCGCCGGCGGCTTCTTCCCGACCGGAGTCGGCTGGTACCAGAAACGCCTTCCGGTCCCGGCGGAGTGGGGTGGGAACGTGGTGCTGATCGAGTTCGAGGGCGTCTACATGAATGCCGAAGTCTGGCTCTCCGAGCACTTCCTCGGGAGGCATCCCTACGGCTACACGGGCTTCCACTACGACCTGACCCCGCATCTGCGCATCGGCGCCGAGCACGTCATACGCGTGCTGGTCGACAACAGCTCGCAGCCGAA
>JBKPRG010000061.1:0-9182 GCA_046765815.1 Actinomycetota bacterium | reverse complement strand
TCACAAGCCCGACCCGGCACCGCTCCGACTCGCCCTCGAGCGCGTGGAGGCCGAGCCCGACGATGCCGCCTACGTCGGCGACTCCCCCTACGACATGCAGGCCGCCAAGGCGGCTGGGATGCACGCCGTCGGCGTCACCTGGGGCCGCATCCACGACCGGGAGGCGCTCGCCGACGCGGACGTGGTCGTCGACACGGCGGAGGAGCTGCTTGGCGTCCTCTAAGACGGCACCGGGAGAGCGCGCGCAGGAGCTGCGCGGGAGCCTCAACCGCTGGCTCTACGAGTACCACGTGCTCGACGACCCGTCCGTCGACGACGCGACCTATGACCGCGCGTACGACGAGCTCTCGGCGCTCGAGCTGGAGCACCCCGATCTCGTCACCCCCGACTCGCCGACGCAGCGCGTCGGCGCTCCGGCCTCCACGAAGTTCCAGAAGGTGCGCCACCTGACGCCGATGGGCTCGCTGGAGAAGGTGACCGACGAGAGCGCGATCGTGAAATGGGCCGACGACGTTCGCAAGCGGCTCGACAACGACGACCCGGTGGCCTACGTGCTCGAGCCCAAGATCGACGGGCTGGCGATCAACCTGACCTACGAGGACGGTCTGTTCGTCCGCGGCGCGACTCGCGGCGACGGTGAGGTTGGCGAGGACGTCACCGCGAACCTGCGCACGATCCCGTCCATCCCGCTGCGCCTGCACGGCGACCACGTCGCCGGGATCGTCGAGGTGCGGGGCGAGGTCTACATGCCGATCTCGGGCTTCAAGGAGCTGAACGAGCGGCTCGTCGGCAGCGGCCAGAAGCTCGCGCCGAACCCGCGCAACGCGGCGGCCGGCTCGCTACGGCAGAAGAATCCGGCGATCACCGCCGACCGCCCGCTCTCCATCTGGGCCTACGGCGTCGGCGCGCACGACGGCGTCGAGCTCAGCTCGCACTGGCAGACCCTCGAATGGCTGAAGGAGCACGGCTTCCCGACGAACCCGTTCGCGGAGCGGCTCGAGACGATCGAGGCGGTCGCGAAGGCGTGCCGCGACTGGGAGCGGAAGCGCGCCACCCTCGACTACGAGATCGACGGCATCGTGATCAAGGTCGACGAGCTCGGGCAGCAGCGCGTCCTCGGCGCGCTCCATTCGCGGCCGCGCTGGTCGCGCGCCTTCAAATGGGCGCCGCTGACCGCGACCACGCGCCTCGAGAAGATCGCGATCCGCGTCGGCCGCACGGGCGCGCTCAACCCGTGGGCGATGCTCGAGCCGGTGCAGGTCGGCGGCGTCACCGTCTCGCGCGCGACGCTGCACAACGAGGAGGACATCAACCGCAAGGACATCCGCGAGGGCGACGACGTGATCGTGCAGCGCGCCGGCGATGTGATCCCGCAGATCGTCGGCCCCGCGGGCGAGCACCGCAAGGGCACGAAGCCGTTCAAGATGCCTGCGAACTGCCCGCTCTGCGGCACCGCGATCGTCAAGCCCGAGGGCGAGGCGATGCACCGCTGCCCGAATCGCGCGTGCCCGTCGCGCGGGCTCGAGTCGCTGATCAACTGGGTGCAGGCCGCCGCCGACATCGAGGGTGTCGGCGAGCAGCTGATGCGCCGGCTCTGGGAGCTCGGGATCGTCCGCTCGCTGCCCGACCTCTACCGCCTGACGAAGGAGCAGCTGCTCGAGCTCGACGGCTTTGCCGAGATCTCCGCGACGAACTCGATCACGGCGATCCAGGCGTCGAAGGAGATCCCGTTCCGGCGGGTGCTCTTCGGGCTCAACATCCCGGACGTCGGCTGGGTGACCGCGCAGAACCTGGCGCGGCACTTCGGCAGCGTCGACCGCCTCGCCGCCGCGAGCCAGGAGGAGATCATCGAATGCGAGGGCATCGGCCCCGAGCGCGCCGAGGCGATCGCCGAGTGGTTCGCCGACGAGGACAACGCCCGGCTGGTTGCGGAGCTGCGAGAGCTGGGTCTGAAGTTCGAGTCCGACGAGGACGACCGGCCGGTCGAAGGCCCGCTGACGGGCCGCCAGTACGTGATCACCGGCACGCTCGAGTCGATGTCGCGCGAGGAGGCGCGCGCGGCGCTCGAGGCGCTCGGCGCGAAGGTCTCCGACAACGTGTCGAAAAAGACGACCGGCGTGTTCGTCGGCGAGAGCCCGGGCTCGAAGGTCGCGAAGGCCGAGAAGGCGGGCGTGGCGCTACTCGACGAGGCCGAGCTGGCGAAACTCCTACAGGGTTGACGCGAGCGCGGTCGCGAAGCGGTCCTGCGCCTTACGGGCCGCCCACGGCTGCACCGGGAAGCCGTTCTGGATGACGGCGAACACGTAGCGCCGGCCGACGAACCCCGCCAGTGCCGACGCGCGGCTCGTCGTGCCGGTCTTCGCGCGGACGACGCCGCGTGCGGGCTTCTTCTGCATCCGGTCCTCGAGGGTGCCGCTGACTCCCGCCACGGGCAGGGCGCGCAGGAAGGGCGCCCGTAGCTCCGGGTTCTTCCAGGCGGCCAGCAACAGCGCGGCAAGCGCCCGGACGGTGAAGCGGTCGTCGAGCGACAGCCCCGAGCCGTCGAACAGGAGCACGCCCTGGAGCGGCACGCCGGCAGCGCCGAGGTCGCGGAGCACGACCGCGACACCGGCTGAGGTGCTGCCGACGCCGCGCACCTCCTTGCCGATCTCCTTGAGCAGCAGTTCGGCGGTGAAGTTGTCACTCTCGCGATCCATCTCGACGAGCACTTCGGCCAACGGCTCCGACTGGACCTGGGCGAGGGAGTAGGACTCCACCGGCGCCGCCCCGACCGATGCGCGACCGGAGACGATCCCCCGTCCGCGCAGCAGTCGCTTGAAGCGCCCGGCAGCGGCCAGGGTCGGCTGCAGCGAGAGGTGGCCGGCGTAGACGCCGTGGTCGACGGCGAGCGCGGTCAGCGGCGGCGACTCGTAGAGGAAGAAGGACGACTTCCAGCCAGGCGCGGTGCGCACCGAATCGAACCACGAATCGTCGCCGACGATGCGCCCGTCGATCCGCCGGATTCCCTTCTGCTTCAGCTGCGCCGCCAGGCGCGAGAGCCCGAGCGACGTGAGCGTGGGATCGCCGAAGCCCTTCAGATAGACGTTGCCGCGCCAGACAGGCCCCTCCTGGCGGCCGTCGCTGAGCACCTCGGTACGGAAGCGGTACGCGGGGCCCAGCTCGACCAGGGCCGCATACGTCACGGCCAGCTTCTCGTTCGACGCCGGGACGAGTGCGGCGTCCGCGTGGCGCTCGAACACGGTGTGCCCGGTGACGAGGTCGAGCGCGATCGCGCCCGATGCTGCCGGCGAGTTGCCCGGCACCTCCAGCGCGTGGGCCAGGCGCGTCGGCAGCGGCAGCTTGGAGGCCGACGCCGCGGCCGGCGCCAGCGCCAGCGACGCCACGAGAACGAGCACGACCCTGCGCACGGATCGCATTGTGACCGTCTTGACGGCTGGGCCTGCGCTCGCGACGGGATGGGCCGGGCGGCCCTTGTGGAACGGGGTGGCCGCTCGGAACAATCGTCACAGGCGATGATCACGGAGCTGATCGACCGGATCGCGGCGCTGCTCGCCGGCTCCGAGCGTGACCTCGACTCGATCGAGCGCACGCTCACTGACGGCTACGCGCACGCGCTCAACCTCGAGGCCGAGCGGCAGCGGCTCGAACGGCGGCTTGCCGAGATGGCCCAGGACGCCCACAGCGGCGACCCGCACGCCAAGACGCGCGAGCTCTCGCAGCTGGCTGAGCGGCTGGACGGGAACGCCGACGAGCTCCAGGCGCTGCGCGGCCGCCTCGGCGACTTGCGCCGGCACGCCAGCGAGATTCGCGCGGCCTAGACCAGTCCAGACCTGACCGCGACCACCGCGGCCTGGATCCGGTTCTCGATCTGCAGCTTCATCAGGATGTTCGAGATGTGGTTCTTGACCGTCTTCGGGCTGATGTGCAGCTCGTTCGCGATCGTCGAGTTGTCCTTGCCGTTCGCGATCAGCTTGAGGACCTGGATCTCGCGGTCGGAGAGCTCCGACTGGATCAGCTCCGCCTCGCGGTGCGACTCGCCTGAGGCACGGAGCCGCTGCAGCACCTTCGCGGCGATCGTGGGGGAGACGAGCGATTCGCCGATCGCCGCCGACCTGATCCCCTGCATCAGCTCGACGATCGACGAGTCCTTCAGCAGGTAGCCGCACGCGCCGGCGACGATCGCGTCCATCACGTCGTTGTCCTGGTCGGAGATCGTCAGGACGAGGACGCGCGTCAGCGGCGCGATCATCGAGATCTGCCGCGTCGCCTCGACGCCGCTGATCCCGGGCATGTTGAGGTCCATGACGACGACATCCGGTGCCAGCTCGCGCACCGCGCGCAGCGCGTCGGTGCCGTTGTCGCACTCGCCGACGACCTGAACCTCGTCCTGCTCGTCGAGCAGGTTGCGCAGCCCGGTCCGGAACAGGTCGTGGTCGTCCACGAGGAGAACACGTGGGACGTGCCGGCCGGAGTTGTCGAGAACGTCGCTCAAGACCCTGGGCGCCTGAGGCGCAGCCAATGTTAGTGCAGCGTGATCGTGACGGTCCGACGGCCCCACGCGTTCGCCTGCGCAGTCGTTGGGAACCAGAGGTCGACAAGCGCGCCGGTGACCGCGCCGCCGGTGTCCGCCGCGACCGCCTCGCCGTAGCCGGGGATCGTCATGTGCGTGCCGAGCGGGATCACCGAGGGATCGACGGCGGCGACGCCCCACCCGACGCTCAATCCGCTGGACGTGGTGCCGGGCATCGAATAGCCGGTCGCGACGACGGAAATGGTGTGGCCGGCGCTCCCAGAGCGCTCCGAGACTGCGACCGGGGCGGCGGCTGCGGCCGCCTTGGCGACCTCCTCGCTGCGGAGGCGGGCCGCCTGCGCCTCCGCGACGAGCGCCGCGATCTCGCGCTCGTTCATTCGGCGGGTCGCGGCCAGACCGTTGATGTAGGCGCTCCTCGCGGCGCGCATCCGCGTGAGGCTGTCGGCGGCCGCGCGGGCCTGCAGCGTCGCCGCCTCGAGGGCCGCCTGCCGCTTGACAAGCCGGGCGGTCGCGGCGGTGAGCGCCTTCCGTGCGTGCTCCAGCTGCCTGAGCACGTCCCGGCTCTGCGCGCTCATCCGGCTCAGGCTCTCCAGGCCCGTGATCACGTCGTCCAGGTTGCGCGAGCCGAGCAGGATCTCCAGCGGCTCGACGTCACCTTGCTCGTAGACCGTCCGCAGGCGCTGGGCGAGCGCGCGCTGGGCGATCCGGTTGCCGCGTCGCGCGATCGCGAGCTGCGCGGTGAGGCTGGCGCGCTCGGCGCGCAGCGTGTCGGCCTGGCGGCCGAGCGAGGCGAGGCGGGATTGGGCGCTCCCGAGGCGCGCATCGAGCGAGTAGAGCTCGAGCACGGCCGAGCGCGACCGGGCTTCGAGGCGCGCATTGGCCGCTCGAAGCGAAGCCGCCGAGTGTCCGCCTCGCGCGAGGCTCAGCGCTGGTGCGGCGAGGACGACAGCCGCGATCGCGCCGAACAAGAGCAACCGCCGGCGCGGCGGCATGTGTGCCTGCCCAAGCACGGTGCGGGACCGTACCAGGTTTCGGAGGAGGAACCTGCGTCTGGCTGTCGAACTGTGTGCGGTTTGGCACGAATTTGTTAGTTCTCGGTTGACGATCGTCCGAAAACCCTGCTAGCCTCCCGCCTTCGTGACGTGCCGGCCCCTCCCGGTGCGCCCGCCCCGGCCCCTAACAAGGGGTGTGTCATAAGTAGGTTGGGGTCGGCGCCTTACGTTCTCGTGGGGATCTGCTTCGCCCTCCTGGCGGCAGTCCCGGCGTTTGCCGACCCTTCCATCGGCTCGAAGCAGGCCGAGGCGGCGCAGGTGATGAGCCAGCTGCGCGACCTCTCCGACCAGCTCGAGCGGGCCCGCTCGCGGTACGACGCCTCGACGGCTCAGCTCGCGAAGATCCAACGGGACCTGAAGGAAAACCGGCGTGAGCTCAAGATCGCCCGCCGCAACCTGAAGGCCGGGCAGCGCGCGGTCGCTCAGCGTCTCGTCGCGCTCTACCAGTCCGACCAGACCTCGACGCTCGAGGTGATCCTCGGCGCCCGCAGCCTGGACGACATGCTCAACCGCCTCGACAGCGCGAAGAGCGTAAGCGTGCAGGACGCGGCTGTGCTGTCCCAGGTGAAGACGTTCCGCACCGCCGTGCAGCACAACCGGACGGCGCTCGCGCACGCGAAGACCAGGCAGCAGCGGGTCGTCGCCCAGCGCGCGGCGGCCAAGCACGCGATCGAGTCGAAGATCGGGCAGCAGCGGAGCCTCTACAACTCGATCAAGGGCCAGATCGCCTCGCTCATCGCGGCGGAGCAGCGCCGGCAGCTGCAGGCGGCGGAGGCAGCCCGGGCGCGGATCGAAGCCGCGCATCGTGCGCAGCAGCTCGAGGCCTCGGCGACCGTGGTCGGCGTCAGCGCCATCTCGCCGTCGTCGGAGACGATCGTCGCGCCGCCGTCGAGCTTTTCCGGCGCCGTCGGCGTCGCAATGAGCCAGCTCGGCAAGCCGTACGTATGGGCGGCCGCCGGCCCGGACGCGTTCGACTGCTCGGGGCTCGTCGTCTACTCGTTCGCCGCGGTCGGCAAGTCGCTGCCGCACTCGACCTATGCGCTGTACAGCATGGGCGTCCCCGTCTCGCGCGACCAGCTGCAGCCGGGTGACCTCGTCTTCTTTGACGGCCTCGGCCACGTCGGCATCTACATCGGCGGCGACCAGTTCGTGCACGCTCCGCACACCGGCGACGTCGTGAAGGTCTCCAGCCTCGACGAGGGCTGGTACGCGTCCAGCTACGTGGGCGCGCGCAGGATCTTGTAACAGGTGTCAGACACTTTAGGTGTCTGACACGTTGTAGAGCGCCTCGACGTCCGCGGCGAAGTGCTCGAGGATCACGTTGCGGCGCATCTTCAGCGTCGGCGTCAGCTCCTCTTCTTCGAGCGAGAAGTCGCGCGGCAGGACGCGGAAGCGCTTGATCTGCTCGTAGCGTGAGCGGCCGTCGTTGACGGCGTCGACCGCGCGCTGCACGTCGGCCTGCACGTCGCCGTCCGCCTGCTCCGGGTCGACAGTGACGAGGGCGGCGATGTAGGGCCGCCGGTCGCCGACGACCAGCGCCTGCGAGACGACCTTGTGCGCCTTCAGGTCGTTCTCCAGGTTCTGCGGCGCGACGTTCTTGCCGCCCGAGGTGACGATGATGTCTTTCTTGCGGTCGGTGATCGTCAGGAAGCCGTCCTCGTCGAGGTGGCCGACGTCGCCCGTGTGCACGAAGCCCTCCTCGTCGAGCACCTCGGCGGTCGCCTCCGGATCGCGGTAGTACCCGGCGAAGACGGTGTTCGAGCGGATCAGGATCTCGCCGTCCTCCGCGATCCGTAGCTCGACCCCCGGCAGCGGCTTGCCGACGGTGCCGAACTTGAAGTCGTCTTCGAGGTTCACCGTTGCGGCCGTCGTCACCTCCGAGAGCCCGTAGCCCTCCAGGATGAGGATGTCGATCGCGTGGAAGAACTCCGCGATGTCGCGAGCCAGCGGCGCGCCGCCGGCGTTCGCGATCCGCAGGCGGCCGCCGAGCCGCGCCTTCACCTTTGCGTAGACGAGTCGGTCGGCCAGGCGGTGCTGGACGGCGAGGAGCGGCGGCACCGGCTGCCGCGCCTGGCGGAGCTTCGAGACGCGTGTGCCGACTCCCAGTGCCCAGTCGACGAGCCTGCGCCGGACGCCTGTCGCCTCGTCGAACTTGGCGAGGACGGCGGTGTGGACCTTCTCGTAGACGCGCGGCACGCTCGGGAACAGCGTCGGCCGCACACGCGGCAGCTCCTCCGCGGCCCGCAGCGGGTCGGGCAGGAACGCGATCGGGAACCCGATGTACGCGGCGGAGAGATGGAGCAGCCGCCCGTAGTTGTGCGCGAGCGGCAGGTACAGGAGCATCACGTCGCCGGGGAGCATCACCCGGCGCGGCAGCTCGTCGCCCTTCTGCACCATCGCGTAGTAGTTGCGGTGCCGGATCATGCAGGCCTTCGGCGGGCCGGTCGTGCCCGACGTGTAGATGAACGTGAAGAGCTCGTCCTCGTCGATCGAGTCGGCGCGCTCGTCGAGCGCGGTCGGATGGGCGGCCGCGTACTCGCGCCCGCGCGCACGGAGCTCGCCGAGCTCCGAGAACGCGATCACGTGCGCGAGCCCGGCGCTCTCGACCTTCGCGCGCTGCTCGTCGTCCTCGACCAGCACGCCGACTGCCTGCGAGTGCTCGAGCACGTAGAGCGTGTCCCGCTTCGAGCTCGACGCGTAGATGGGAGCGCCGACGGCGCCGACCAAGCCGAGAGCGAAGTCGAAGAGGGCCCACTCGAGGTTCGTGCGGGCGAGGAGCGCGAACGAGTCGCCCTTCCGGATCCCGAGCGCGAGCAGGCCGTTCGCGAGCTCGCCGACCGCTGCCGCCGCCTCGGGCCACGACACCTCGCGCCATTCGCCGTCCACCTCGTGCAGATACGCGGGGCCGGAGCGGCCCGCGGCGACGGCGTCACGCCAGAGGTTCGCGATCGTTCTCGGCTGCGCCACCGGACCGGATCGTAGTCGCAGGAACACGCCCGGGATGCGCGAATCTCTGGAACCCCACTACACTTTTCATTGCACATGCGCACAACTTGGAACGGATCCGTCAGCTTCGGCCTCGTCAACATCCCCGTCGGGCTCGCCCCGGCGACGAAGCCCTCTGCGCGCCAGTCCGACGTCTCTTTCCGGCTGCTGCACCGCGAGTGCGGCACGCCGATCAAGCAGAAGCGCTTCTGTCCGGTGCACGAGCGCGACGTCGAGTCCGACGAGCTCGTGAAGGGTTGGGAGGTGGCGAAGGGACAGTTCGTCTTCGTGGAGGACGCCGACCTCGAGGCGATCGAGCAGCACGACACGTCGCGCTCGATCGAGATCGGCCGGTTCGTCCGGCTCGAGGAGGTCGACCCGATCTACTACGACCGCACCTATTTCCTCGTTCCGGCAGGTGCCGAGGCGGCGCGCCGCCCCTACGTGCTGCTGCTCGAGGCGATGAAGGACGCCGAGGTCGCTGCGCTCGGCCGCTTCGTGCTCGCCGGCAAGGAGAAGCTCTGCCTGATCAGGCCGATGGGCGAGGCGCTGGCGCTCGAGACGCTCTTCGTCAGCGAGGACGTGAAGGATCACGCCGAGATCGACGATCTCGT
>JBKPRG010000060.1:0-9587 GCA_046765815.1 Actinomycetota bacterium | reverse complement strand
CGAAGATCCACCCCGACAACGAGCAGGCGTTCGGCTTCTGGTCGGCCGTCGGCTTCGAGCGGAGCCCGGCGCCGACGGTGCTGATCACTCGGCGTCAGCATGCGGAGCCGAGTGCCTGATCCAGGTCGGACCACAGCACCTCGACGTCCTCTAGCCCGACGGAGAGCCGCAACAGCCCGCGCGGGATGCGGTCGCCCTCCCAGCGGTAGCGGCTCTCCATCGTTGTCGTGACGCCGCCGAGGGACGTCATGTTGCGGATCATCTTCGTCGCCGTCTCGACCGCACGGGCATCGTCCACGTCGAACGAGATCAGCCCGCTGAAGCCCGGGTAGCGCACTTGCAGCACACGCGCGTCCGCCGCGAGGCGCCGGGCCAGCTCCGTCGCCGTCTCGGTGTGCCGGCGCATACGAGCCTCCAGCGTCCTGAGCCCGTGCAGCGTCGAGTACGCCGCGTCGGGTGCCGACGACAGACCGAGGCGCAGCCGCGCGTCGTACAGCTGCTGCCGCAACTCCGTGTTGCGCGTCACGGTCGCGCCGACCGAGGCGTCGTGGTGCCCCGCCAGGTACTTCGTCCCCGAATGAAGGACGACGTGCGCTCCCTCGTCGAGCGGCTTGAGGTAGACGGGCGTCGAGATCGTCGAGTCACAGACGACGACACCGCCGTGGATGCGCACCTCTTCCCAGTTCGGCATTGAAAGCAGCGGGTTCGCAGGCGCCTCGACCCAGACGACGGCGGCATGGTCGGGCGGCGGCCCGGTCTGGTCGTATTCCTCGACCACGAGGCCCCACGGCTCGAACTGTCGCAGCGTCACGCCGGTCCCGAAGTAGGCGCCCTCGGCGAGCGCGATCGTCGTGCCCGGCCGGCAGAGCGCGAACACGCACGCCGTCATCGCCGCCGTGCCCGACCCGAAGAGGAGTGCGTCGCCGCCTTCGAGCTCGCCGAGCGCCTGCTCCGCCTCGGCACCTGTCGGGTGCGCGTAGCGCTGGTAGACGAACGGGCCCGGTTCGCCGCGCTCGTCGTAGGGCCACGCGGTGGAGCGATCGATCGGCTGCATGCGGCCAAATCTACGTGGCCGTTAGGCTCCCGCGAATGGCTCACGAGACAACGCGCGAGAAGCTCGAGTGGCTGGGCGAGTTCCGCGACAAGGCGCTCCATGCCGGTTCCGAGGCGTCGGTCGCCAAGCAGCGGGATGCCGGCAAGCTGCTTGCCCGCGAGCGCGCGGAGAAGCTCTGCGATCCCGGCTCCTTCGTCGAGCTCGACCGCTACGTGCAGCACCGCGAGTCGAACTTCGGGATGCTCGAGCGGCGGCCGTACGGCGACGCGGTCGTCACCGGCTACGGGACGATCTTCGGCCGCCGGGTCTTCCTCTTCAGCCAAGACTTCACCGTCTTCGGCGGCTCGCTGAGCGAGGTGTTCGCAGAGAAGATCTGCAAGGTCATGGACATGGCGGCCAAGTACGGCTGCCCCGTGATCGGCATCAACGACTCGGGCGGGGCGCGGATCCACGAGGGCGTCGTCTCGCTCGCCGGCTACGCGGAGATCTTCTGGCGCAACGTGCAGTCGTCCGGCGTGATCCCGCAGATCTCGCTCGTCATGGGCCCGTGCGCCGGCGGCGCCGTCTACTCGCCCGCGATGACGGACTTCGTGCTGATGGTCGAGGGCTCGTCGTACATGTTCATCACCGGCCCCGACGTGGTGAAGACCGTCACCGGCGAGGAGGTCACCTTCGAGGAGCTCGGCGGCGCGACCACGCACGCGACCAAGTCAGGCGTTGCGCACCTGACGGCGCCGAGTGAGGAGGCAGCGCTCGAGGACGCCCGCTACCTGCTCAGCTTCCTGCCGCAGAACAACACCGAACCGAGCCCGTTCGACGAGCCGACCGACCCGATCGACCGCGAGACGCCCGAGCTCGACACCCTCATCCCCGACGAGGCGACGAAGCCGTACGACATCAAGCAGGTGATCGAGGCGGTCGTCGACGAGGGCGAGTACCTCGAGATCCAGCCCGTCTACGCCGAGAACATCGTTACCGCGTTCGCGCGACTCGGCGGCTACAGCGTCGGCATCGTCGGCAACCAGCCGAAGTCGCTCGCCGGCGTCCTCGACATCGCATCGTCCGAGAAGGCCGCGCGCTTCGTGCGCACCTGCGACGCGTTCAACATCCCGCTCGTCACGTTCGTCGACGTACCCGGCTTCCTGCCGGGGACGGAACAGGAGTGGGGCGGGATCATCCGCCACGGCGCGAAGCTGCTCTACGCGTACTGCGAGGCGACGGTGCCGAAGCTGACGGTGATCACGCGCAAGGCATACGGCGGCGCCTACGACGTCATGAGCTCGAAGCACGTCCGCGCGGACTTCAACTTCGCGTGGCCGACCGCCGAGGTCGCGGTGATGGGGCCGGAGGGCGCGGTCAACATCATCTTTCGCAAGGAACTCGCCGAGGCCGACGATGCAGACGCACGTCGCGCGGAGCTGATCGCCGACTACCGCGAGCGATTCGCGAACCCGTACTCGGCGGCCGAGCGCGGCTACGTGGACGAGGTGATCGAGCCGCGGCGCACGAGGCCGGTGCTGATCGATGCGCTGCGGACGGCAATCACCAAACGTGAACGCCGCCCGCCGCGCAAGCACGGGAACATCCCCCTTTAGCTACGTGACCTTCTCGAAGGCGACGACGACCCCGCCGACGCACTTCATGGCGACGTGGTCGCCGATCTTCGCATCGCCCAGGGACGGCGACGACGGCCCGCGTTCGCAAGTGACCGTGCCGCCGTCCGTCTGGACGCTGACCGACGAATCCGAAAGCGCGCTCACGATTCCGCGGGCGCCGACGGTCGTCGGGGGTCGGGGGAGCGGGAGGTGGAGGCGGCGAACCGGTTCCGTCGCCGTCCACTTTCTTCAGCAGTACGAGCTGCATCGTCGAGGCCCGGCAGCCCATCCCGACGCGATCGCCGACCTGGAAACTGATCGTGCTCGGTGAGCCGTCGCCGATCGAGCACGTCACGGCCCGGTAGCCGTTTGCACGGTGACCGACTTCGTGTCGAGCGCACTGAGTGAGCCGACGAAGTACCGGCCGACGTCACTCGTCACCGGCGCGATCGCCACGAGCTTCCCGCCGATGCACGTCACCTTGGCGTGCTGGCCGACCTTGTAGTCCGCCGTCGACGGAGACGACGAGTCGATGCCGCAAGTGAGATCGCGGTCGCCGTCGTGCAGCGAGATCGACGCCTCCGAGAGCGCCGTGATGGCGCCGCCGAACTTGACCGGCTCGGTCTCATTCGCGGACGTTGCTGCCGGAGGAGCGCCGAGGTGGCGGATCCGGGCAAGCACGAACCTCGTGCCGTGACGGCCGCGGCAGACCACCTTGACGCGGTCGCCGGCGGCGAAGCTGTCGAGCTTGGGGGAGGCATGAGTGACCGCACACGTGGTGACGATCGAATTGACGCTCCGGACGGAGACCGCGTCGGCGGACAGCGCCGTGATCACGCCCTTCACGCTGCGCCCGTTCGCGGCCGAGGCCGGGAGCGCGAAACAGAGAACGACGGCGAACGCCGCCCAGGGAAGGATGAGCCGCTTCATGCCGCACAGCCTTGTTGTCTGCGCAGGCTATGGCGCTCCCCCGCCGGAGGGGTTCGGCGAAGATCCCTCGATCGGGCGCGTCTACGATCCCGCCGTGGATCTCGAGCTGAGCCCCGTCCAGCCGGACGCCGTCGCGACCGCGATCGAAGCGCTCGTCGTGCCGGCGCCGCCTGAAGCGGACCCGTGGTGGCAGGCCGGTCTCGAGCAATCGCTGACGGACGAGACGTAACCTCGGAGCGGCCAGTCACGTTTCACCGGCGTGACGTGTATTCGGTGCAACGACCAGGAAACGCTGCCGGGACGGCCCTACTGCGTCCACTGCACCTTTGCCGTCCGCGCCGAGGTGGAGGACGGCCTCGAGCAGCTGGGTGACTACCTGGCCGCCTGGGCCGCCTTCGACGCATGGTGCGCGGCAAGCACACGCGGCGCCGAGCGCGCGTAGTCGAGGCCCGAGATCCAGGTCAGCACCAGCGCGACGAGCAGCGCCCACCACGCGACGGATGTGCTCCACGTACCTGCTGCCGCGAGGCCGCCGATCCCAGCCGCCACGGCCTGCGACCACGTCTTCAGCTTGCCGAGATCGCGCGCCGCGATCACCACGCCGCGCTCGATCGCCGCCTGCCGCAGGCCGGTGATCAGCAGCTCGCGGGCGACGATCGCCGCGACCATCCAGGCCGGGAACACATCCTGGCCGAGCAGCACGATCAGCGTCGCGAGCACGAGCAGCTTGTCCGCGACCGGGTCGAGTAGCGATCCGAACGGCGACGTTCGCCCCGTGCGGCGGGCGATGCGGCCGTCGAACCAGTCAGTCGCCATCGCGACGCAGAACACCGCCGTCGCCCAGTAGTTGTGCCCGTGGAACGGCCACGCGAACAACACGACGACGACCGGCACCGAGGCCGCGCGCGCGACGGTCAGCTGGTCGGCGAAGCTCATCCGTCAGGAGAATACGGAGTGTGTTCGGGAAAATCCTGGTCGCCAACCGCGGCGAGATCGCGGTGCGCATCTTTCGCACCCTGCGCGAGCTTGGCATCGGTGGGGTTGCGGTCTACTCCGACGCCGACCGCGCGGCGCTCCACGTTGCCTACGCAGACGAGGCATATGCCCTCGGCGGGCTGACCGCCTCTGAGAGCTACCTCGTCGTCGAGAAGCTGCTTGCCGCGGCCGAGCGTGCAGGCGCCGAGGCCGTCCATCCGGGCTACGGGTTCCTCGCCGAGAACGCCGGCTTCGCGCGCGCCGTCGAGTCGGCGGGGCTCGTCTGGATCGGGCCGCCGCCTGATGCGATCGAGCTGATGGGCTCGAAGACGCGCGCGCGGCAGGCGATGCACGCCGCCGGCGTGCCGATCATCCCCGGCACGACCGACCCGGTCGACTCGGCCGACGAGGTCGCGCGCCTCGGCGACGAGATCGGCTATCCGCTTCTGATCAAGGCGGCCGCCGGCGGTGGCGGCAAGGGGATGAAGGTCGTCCGCTCCGGGGACGAGGCGGCGCAGGCGTTCGCGTCCGCGCAGCGGGAGGGGCAGTCGTACTTCGCCGACGCATCGGTGTACGTCGAGCGCTACCTCGAGGACCCGCGGCACGTCGAGGTGCAGGTGCTCGCGGACGCGCACGGGAACGTGATCCACCTCGGCGAGCGCGACTGCACGATCCAGCGCCGCCACCAGAAGCTGGTCGAGGAGACGCCGTCGCCGGCCGTCGGCCCGGATCTGCGCGAACGCATCGGAGCGATTGCCGTCGACGCCGCACGTGCGGCCGGCTACCGGTCGGCCGGGACGATCGAGGGCCTGCTCTCGCCCGAGGGCGACTACTTCTTCATGGAGATGAACACGCGGATCCAGGTCGAGCACACGGTCACCGAGCTCGTGACCGGCCTCGATCTCGTGCGCGAGCAGGTGCTGATCGCGGCGGGCGAGCCGCTATCGCTTCGCCAGGAGGAAGTCGAGATCCGCGGCCACGCGATCGAGTGCCGCATCAACGCGGAAGATCCTTCCAACGGCTTCCTGCCCAGTCCCGGGCGGATCACGAGCTACCGGGAGCCCGCGGGGCCGGGCGTCCGCGTGGACTCCGGCGTCACGGTCGGTGCCGAGATCAGCGGGCTGTACGACCCGATGGTCGCGAAGCTGATCGTCCACGACGTCGACCGCGAGTCGGCGCGGCGGCGCATGCTGCGCGCGCTCGGCGAGTTCGAGCTCGGCGGCGTCAAATCGCTGCTCGGCTTCCACCAAGCGCTGCTCAGCCATCCGTGTTTCATCGAGGGTGCGACGTGCCACGGCATCGTCGAGTCGGAGCAGCTGGCGCAGCTTGCGGAGAAGTTCGACCACCCTCCGACGGTAGCCGCCGCCTCGGACGGCTCGTTGGCGGAAAGGACAACGGTGGCCGAAGTGGACGGTCGTCGTGTGCACGTGAAGGTGCTCGTCCCCGAGCCGCCCTACAGGGCGCTTGCACGGAGGCGCCGGGAGCGGGCGTCGTCGGACGGCGCCGGCCAGGCGTCCGGCGCGGTCGGAAGCCCGATGCAGGGGACGGTCCTCGCCGTCACCGTCGCGGAAGGAGACACCGTCCGCGTGGGTCAGGTGCTCTGCATCGTCGAGGCGATGAAGATGGAGAACGAGGTGACGGCGCACTGGGCGGGCACAGTCACCGAGGTCTCGGTCGCCCCCGGTTCGCCGGTGACGACCGGCCAGCGGATCTGCGTGATCGAGGCTGGGCCGGAGGACCTACCGGAAAACCGGTAACTCGTGCCGAACAGCTCAAGGTTTCGGTCGCCGGACCCGATACCTCGGCCGTGGACCTTCTGCGGCCACTCCCCGCCCGCATGCTTCCGGCCGTCCTCGGCGCGCTCCTCGTCGCGGGCTGCGGCGCTACGCAGCTCGCGACGCCCGGGCGCGTCGTCGACGTCACCGAGCGCGACTTCGCGATCTCGGTCTCATCGCGCACGCTGCAGGCCGGCAACGTCGTCATCCGCGCCACGAACCGCGGGCCCGATCAGCACGAGCTGATCGTCGCGCGGGTGCGCGATCGTAAGCTGCCTCTGCGCTCGGACGGGCTCACCTTGAGCGAGGAAAAGCTCGAGAAGTCGACCGTCGGGGTGCTCGAGCCGGGCGAGCCGAACTCGGTTCGCGAGCTGCGCGTGCAGCTGAAGCCGGGGCACTACGTCCTGTTCTGCAACATGTCCGGCCACTTCATGGGCGGCATGCGCGCCGACGTGGTGGTTCGATGATCCGCCGGTCGCGCACCTTCAAGCCGTTCGCGCCGAGGGCGCGCACGACGATCATCGCGATCGTCGTCATCTTCGCCGCCGTCTCTACTGCGAGCGCCGGGCTCTCCATTTGGTCGACCAGCCGCTCGACCAACCGCGCGGCGGTCGTCGAAGTGGCTGCCCGGCAGCGGACGCTGGCGGAGCGGTACGTCGAGGAATTGCTGCTGGTACACCGCGGCAACGTCGCCGACCCGGACCACATCGGCGTGTTGCTGAAGCAGAGCGCGCGAGCGCTGCTCGACGGCGGTACGGCACCGTCGGTCGAAGGGGACGACGACGAGATGACGATTCCGCCCGAGGCGAACCGGGTCGTGCGCGGCCAGCTGATGCAGGAGGAACGGCTCGTCAACGACCTCGTCGCGTCGGGCCGCGCGTTCTTGGACGGGCGTTCGCTCGACTCGGTGCCGCTCACTGCGCACGAGAAGCTGCCGCGCACCATGACGCCGCTGCAGCGCGTGCGCGTGCTGGCGGCACTGACGTCGAACGTGTCGCTCGATGCCGCTCGCTCCATCGCCGCGCGCACGGACAAGAACGTCAGCGACTCGATCTACCTGCAGATCCTGCTGGGAGCCGGCGGCATCCTCCTCTCAATGCTCCTCGCCTGGGGGCTCGTCGCCGCCACGCGCCGGCAGACGGCTCACTTCCGCAGCCTGGTCACGTCGTCGACCGACCTCGTGCTGGTGCTCAGTGACGACGGCTGCCGCTACGCGAGCGGCTCCGTGACGAAGATGGTCGGCGTCCCGGCGTCGGAGCTGCTCGGGCTCGGGTTCGTGGACTTCGTGCACGAGGAGGACGTCGAAGCGCTGCGCGCCGCGCAGCGGGAGGGCACCGTCCAGAAGCACGTCTTCCGTATGCGGAACGCCGCGGGTGAGTGGCGGTACCTCGAGGCGCACCTGACCGACCTGCGCAGCGACCGGCACGTGTCCGGTGTCGTCGTCAACGCGCGCGACATCACCGAGCGCGTCCGGCTCGAGCACGAGCTGACGTTGCAGGCGCAGCGCGACAACTTCGGCTCGCAGCTGATTGAGGCACTCGAGATGGCGGACGAGGAGCAGGCGACCTACGACGTCGTCACGCGCGCCATGCGCGAGGTCTCCGAGCAGACGCCGATGGAGCTGCTGCTCTCCGACTCGAGCCGCGCGCACCTCGAGCAGGTGGCGGTCAACGGCGAGGTGGGCGCCCCGGGCTGCCCGGTCGAGTCGCCGTTCTCATGCGTCGCCGTCAGGCGTGGCAACCCCGTCGTCTTCGAGTCGAGCGAGGCGCTGAACGCCTGTCCAAAGCTGCGCGACCGGCCCGGCGGCCCGTGCTCCGCCGTCTGCGTGCCGATCAGCTTCATGGGGCGCTCGCTCGGCGTGCTGCACGCGGCCGGGGCCGAGGATAAGCAGCTTGGCGCCGAACAGGTCGCCCAGCTCACGACTCTCGCGACGCAGGCCGGCGCGCGCATCGGGACGGTGCGGGCCTTCGAGCGGACGCAGCTCCAGGCGTCGACGGACGGGCTGACGGGGCTCATCAACCGGCGCACGCTCGAGACCAAGCTGCGGACGCTCGCCCGGCAGCGCACGCCGTACGCGCTCGTCCTGGCCGATCTCGACCGCTTCAAGAAGCTGAACGACACCTTTGGGCACGAGGCCGGGGACCGCTCGCTGCGCGTGTTTGCGCAGGCGATGCGGCGGGTGCTGCGCGAGTCCGATCTGGTCGCGCGCTGGGGCGGCGAGGAGTTCGTGATCGCGATGCCGGAGACCGACGCCGCGAACGCGGCCACCGTCTGCGAGCGCATCCGCGATCTCCTCGCCCGCTCGCACCACGGCGGCCATCCGCCGTTCACCGCGAGCTTCGGCGTCTCCGACTCGAGCATGGGCGAGACGCTGCAGCGGCTGATCCAGCTCGCCGACGCGGCGCTCTACATGTCGAAGAACGCGGGCCGCGATTGCGTCACGATCTCCGACGGCGGTGCGACGGAGGACGAGGAGTCCGAGGTGTCCGAGCTCAGAGAGAGCGCTGGTACGCCCTGAACGTCCAGGTCGCCCACGAGGCGGTCAGCGCGGACAGTCCAAGCAGTAGCAGCAGGTGCCAGCCGACCGAGGCCCAGGCTGTGTCGGGCAGCACGACTTCCCGAGCCGCCTTGACGCCCCAGTCGACCGGGTTGAACTTGGCGGCCGTCTGCATCCAGCCCGGCATCTGAGCGCGCGCGATCATCGTCGTCGACAGGAAGAGCAGCGGCAGGCCGATGAAGTTGGCAACCGCGATCATGGTCGCCTCGCGGCGGGTGAGGAGCGCGATCGCCTGCGAGATGCCGGCGAAGGCGCTGTTGACGAGGATCGCGGCGAGAATGATCGTCAGCCAGCCGAGGAGGCCGGTGTGAATGTGCACGCCGAGTGCGAGGGCGACGACGAGGATCACGATCGCCTGAATCGCGGCCGTCAGCGCCGAGCGGACGATCTGCGACAGCACCAGTGAGAAGCGCGAGGCCGGCGTCGCGAGGAAGCGCTCCACGACCTTGTGGTCGAGGTCGTTGATCATCGACATCCCGCTCCACGTCGCGCCGAAGAACGCGTTCATGACGACGATCGCCGGCGCGAGGAACGTGATGTACGACGACGTGCCGAAGCCGCCGAGCCGCGTCACGTTCTTGAACAGCTGCCCGTAGAGAACCAGCCAGACCATCGGCTGGACGAGCAGCAGTGCGATCCAGATCGGCTCGCGCGCCAGGTTGCGCGCCTGGCGCACCGTCATGAACCACGTGTGCCGGAGC
>JBKPRG010000059.1:0-4356 GCA_046765815.1 Actinomycetota bacterium | reverse complement strand
CCGCCCGGCGACATCCATCGCGTGCACAACACGGCCGACACGACGGCGATCTCGATCCACGTCTACGGCACTGACGTGACGCGCACAGGCTCCAGCGTCCGGCGCTACTACGACTGAGGCAGCATCGCCTGCAGCTCCGGGTCGGCGCGAGGCTCGACCCGGCGGCCGACGAGGTACCAGGCCTCCATCTCGCCTTTGCCCTTGAGCGTGATCGTTCCGCGCGGCTCGCACACGAACTCGTCCTCGAGTAGCTCCTTCGTCGCGCGGGTGATCTGGATCCGCCCCGAGGTGCCGTGAGACTCCATGCGGCTCGCGGTGTTCACGGCGTCGCCCCACAGGTCGTAGAGGAACCGCTTCCGGCCGATCACGCCGGCTACGACCGGTCCCGAGTTGATTCCGATGCGCAGTTCGAGCCCGAGGTGCCCGACCTCGTCGACCGAGCGCACCGCCGCCTGCATGTCGAGCGCCATCGATGCGAGCGCCTGGGCGTGGTCCGGCCGTGGTGAGGGGACACCCGCCGCGACCATGTAGCAGTCGCCGATCGTCTTGATCTTCTCCAGCCCGTAGCGCTCGGCGAGCCCGTCGAAGTGGCTGAACAGGTGGTCGAGCACGCCGACGACCTCTGCAGCCGGGAGGCGCTCCGCGAGCGGCGTGAAGTCCACGACGTCGGCGAACAGGATCGACGCCGAGCTGAACTGGTCCGCGATCGTCCGCGTCTCGGCCTTGAGCCTGTCGGCAATCGACCGCGGCAGGATGTTCAGCAGCAGGCTCTCCGCCCGCGCCTGCTCCTCTCGCAGCGCCGCGAGCGCGTCTCCGCGCTGGCGGGCGAACACGGCGAGCAGCGTGAACACGATCGTCCCGCCGACTGCCACGTTGAGGCCGAGCATCGTGGTCGTGAACCACTCGGGCACGGTCGGCGACACACCGCCCACGAGCTCGCCGGCGAAGCCCGAGCCGAGGAACACGACGAGGTAGGCGGCGTACCAGCGCGCCGCGCTGCGCACGTCGCCGAACACCAGCGCCCCGAGCGGGGCGAGGATCCCCCAGAGGCCCACCCCGCCGGCGTCGAGGAAGCCTCCCAGCGGGATCATCGAGAGCGTGGGGGCGAACAGGATCGCGACCTGGCCGACGCGCAGGAACGTGTCGAAGTCCCGAGTGCGCGCGAAGACGACGATCGACGTCAGCAGGATCACGAAGTACACGAGGGGCACCCAGCCCACCGGCGATCCGAATGCCAGATAAAGAGCCGACCAGAGCAGTGAGACCGGGAGGATCAGGAGCGAGATCAGGACGAGCAGCGCCTTGTCGGCGCGCGTGTCGTCGTCGTCCTGCGGATCCGCGCCGATCCTCGCCACACGTTCCTGCAGCTCCTGTCTCACCCCGCGCACCCTAGTTAGGCTTGGCCGCCTTGGACGCACCGGCGGCAACCTACGTCGACGCGCTCGCCCGGCTGAGCCTCTTCGCCGACCTCACGCACCCGCAGCTGGAGGCCCTCGCGCACTCCTTCGGCGAGGAGGTATTCGCCGAGGGGCAGCGCGTGATCCGGCAGGACGTGACGGGCGGCGGCTTCTACGTGATCCTCGACGGCGAGGCGCAGGTCGTCATCGACGGCCAGGAGCGAGCGCGCCTCACCCGAGGCGACTTCTTCGGCGAGATCTCGATCTTGACCGACGAGGCGCCGACCGCCGACGTCATCGCGATGTCGCTCCTCCGCTGCCTGATCATCGCCGACAACGAGCTGAAGGCGTTTCTGCTCAAGCAGCCGAGCGTGATGTATCGAATGCTCCAGATCGAAGCGCGGCGGTTGCGAGCCGCGAACGTTTGGAACGGGTAGAGGAGCGCCCGTTCCCGCCGGGCGACTACGACGTCGTCGTCGTGGGGAGCGGGCCGGGGGGTTTGCAGGCCGCGTACAGCCTCGCCCGCACGGACATTCCGCGCGTCGCCGTGATCTCGCGCGACCCGGCGCCGGGCGGGATGTTCCGGCGCTTCCCCGTCTACCAGCGTCTGATCAGCTGGACGAAGCCGGACGCGCCGTTCGAGCGGGGCACGCGCGAATACGAGTGGTACGACCACAACAGCCTCGTCGGAGAGGCGCGCGAGCATCAGGCGCTCGTCCCGGAGTTCATGGACCGCACCTTCGACGTCCCTGCCCGTCCGGAGATGGAGGCTGCGCTCGTCGAGTTCGCCGCGCGCGGCGGCGTTCGCGTTCGGTACGACTGCGAGTGGCTGTCGACGCGCCGCGATGACGCGGGCTTCGTGATCGGGACCTCGGATGGCGAGTACCGCTGCCGCATCTGCGTGTTCGCGATCGGAGTGACCGAGCCGTGGGTCGCGCCGATCCCCGGCCTCGATGCGGCGCCGCACTACGTCGCGACACGCGCGCCCGAGCGGTATCAGGGCAAGAGCGTCTTCATCGTCGGCAAGCGGAACTCGGGCTTCGAGCTCGCGCAGGGGCTCCTGCCGTGGGCGCGACGCATCGTGCTCGGCTCGCCCCGCCCGGTCGACACGGCGATGCTTGCCTTCTCACCGCTCAGCATCCGGTACATGTCGCCGTACACGGAGCACATCCGCGGCGGTACCGGGAGCCATGTCGTCGACGCGGCGATCGAGCGTGTGGAGCGCCACGAGGACGGCTACCGCATCTCTGGGCGCGGGACGACGTGGGAGGGGGAGCTCGAGCTCGAGGCGGATGAGGTGATCGCGGCGACCGGGTTCCGCGCGCCGGTCCGCGACCTGCCGAGCGTGGGCGTGGCGATGGTCAACGACAACCGGATGCCCGCGCTGACGCCGTACTGGGAGAGCGTATCGGCCCCCGGGATCTACTTCGCGGGCAACCTGATGCAGGCTTCGCCCGGCCTGCGCAAGCACGGCGCGACGAGCAGTTCGAGCTCAGTCGTCGGGTTCCGCTACAACGCCCGCCTGCTCGCGCGGCACATCGGGGAGAAGCACTTCGGGCTCGAGCGCGAGCGGCCGACGCTCGACGGCGACGAGCTCGTTCCGCATCTGCTCGCAGAGCTCGCCCGCGCGCCGGAGCTGTGGACGCAGAAGGGGTATCTCGCGCGTGTGGTCGGCGTCGACGAGGCCGAAGGCATTCGCGACCACGGCATCGTGCCGCTCGCGGACTTCGTCGATCACGACGGCGGCGATGCCTGTGCGGTCGCGGTCGAGTACGACGTCGACGGGACGGTCGTCCCGGTCGTATACGTCCGCCGCGGCGGACGTCTGGTGGAGACGACGTTGCCGCCGCATCCGATGCATTCGTTCGCCACCGACGTGCATCGTCGGCAGCTCGCCGCATGCCTGGCACCGCTCCTGTCCGGCCGGGCGAGCGCGTCGCGCGCCTAGAGCACTCGGAGCTTGAACCTTTCGCGCGACAGAAATAGTGTTTCGCGGACTGTGCGCCACTGCGGCGCGCTCGACGAAAGGGGAGAGAGGGATGAAGCGACTACTTGTCGTTGCCGCGTCTGCGGCGGCACTTCTTGGTGCCGGAGCGACTGGTGCACTCGCCGGCGAGGTCAAGGGGCCTCCCGGTCAGGTGAATAACACCAACGAGACAGGGGCTCTGGATCACGCGAACTCGGCGTGCGCCGCCAGCGGCCTCAATGACCTTGACCAGACATCTGGTCAAACCGTGTCGCAGGTTCAGACCGCGGCCGACTCGTGGAAGTACTACGACCTTCCGAAGGGTGCTCCGGGCACGCTCGGACTCTGCAGGGGCGGAACCGGATAGCGGTAAGTCTCGACCGGTCGGCTCCGGCGTACGCCGGGGCCGACCGACCAGGCTCACGCGAGCGGGATTTCGAGGGCGACGTCCCGCTTCGGGCAGTACCGGTCCACATCGGCGCCGTACTTGGCTCGGAACGCTTCGAAGATGTCGTTCACTGTGTCTGGATCGGTGATCGGCTTCGCCTGACCGCTCGCCGAGGCGCCACCGGCGGCGACGCGGATCGTCGGCGTCTTCAGCACGTTTCGGTACCAGTTGCTCTCCGCGCCTCCGACCGGGAGGAGGTACAGCTTCTCGGCGTCCTGGACGAACCACACCGGATTCGAGATTGCGCGGCTCGATCGCCGACCGGTGACGGTTAGCTCGATCTCGGATGCAGTCCGTAGAGCTTCCTTCAACTCGGCTGGTGGTGCCATCCCAATCCCGGTAGCCGGATGAGCACATCGAGAAACGAGATTCAAGTAGCCGTCCGCCGTCGTCTGCGCGCCGGCGCGAGCTGGCGCTCGACGTTGTCGATGAACTCGGCGTGGAGGTCGAGGTACTTGCGCAGGAAGGCGGTCACGAGCAGCAGGTACTTCTCGCGGTGCGGGAGCTCGCCTGCGCGTCGCTCGCTCTCGTCGAGGCGGGCATGC
>JBKPRG010000058.1:0-22274 GCA_046765815.1 Actinomycetota bacterium | reverse complement strand
CCGTGACGACGATGCTCGAGATGGTGCCGCTGGTCAGCCTCTACCTCGTCTCGCTGGCGCTGTCCGGCTTCTTCGAGCGCCGCTGGCACCCGCACCGCGAGACGGCTGCGCTACCCGAGTGAACGAGGTCTCGGCCGACTGGGTGCTGCCCGTCGACGGGCCGCCGATCGAGAACGGCCGCGTCCGCTATGACGGCGGCGAGATCGTCGAGGTCGGCCCGGGTCGCGCAGAGCGTCACTTCGCAGACGCAGCCATCCTTCCGGGCTTCGTCAACGCGCACTCGCACCTCGAGTACTCGCGGTACGCCGGGTTCGGCGACGGGAAGCCGTTCGGGCCCTGGATCGCGACACACGTGACGCGCAAGAGCCTCCTCGACCCGCCCGGGATGCTGGCGCTTGCCCTTCAAGGTGTCCTCGACTCGCTCGCGTCGGGCATCACGACGACCGCCGACTACAGCTACGCGGGCGCCGCCGCGACCGCCGCCGCCCGGCTGGGACTGCGGGCGATCGTTTACCTGGAGGTCTTCGCCCGCGAGCCCGCGGAGGCCGAGCGGCAGTACCTGAGGACGCGCGACGGGCTCGAGGAGACGGAGCTCGTACGCCTCGGGGTCTCGCCTCACGCGCCGTACACCTGCTCGGTCGAGGTCTACCGCTGGTGCCTCGGGCTCGGCGTGCCGGTGGGGACGCACCTCGCCGAGTCGGCCAACGAGAACGAGTGGCTCGAGCACGGCACGGGGCCGCTGAAGGACCTCCCGGTGGTCGTGCCGCCGACGGGAGCGCGCGCAGTCGGCACCCTCGAGCCGGTCCTCGGCCCCGATCTCCTGTGCGCCCACTGCGTCGAGCTGGACACCGCCGAGATCGCGCTGCTCGCGTCCCGAGACGTCCCGGTCGCGCACTGCCCGCGCTCGAACGCGCTGCTGGGCTGCGGCGTCGCCCCTATCGCCGAGCTGCGCCGCGCGGGCGTGCGCGTCGGCCTCGGCACCGACTCGCCGGCGTCTGCACCCTCCTTCGACATCTTCGAGGAGATGCGGGCGGCGATCTACGCGGCCCGGGCGCGCGAGCGCGATCCCCAGGCGCTGCTGGCGGCGGACGCGCTCGGGCTGGCGACGGTCGAGGCCGCGCGGGCCCTGCGACTCGACGAGGAGGTGGGTACCCTGACGCCCGGCAAGCGCGCCGATCTGACGGTGGTCTCCCTGGCGGGAAGCCCCTACCATCCGGTGGAGGATCCAGCTGCGGCGGTCGTCTTCGGCGGCTCGCCTGAGCGCGTGCTCGAAACAATCGTCGACGGCCAGACCCGCTACACGCAGACAGACCGAGAGGAACAGTGGCGAGAGGTACGCAACACCGCAAGCGCCGCCAGACGCAGAATGCTCGCGCCACCGCGGTAGCGGCGCCGGCCAAGAAGCAGCGCCCACCGCAGTGGCAGGAGCAGCTGTTCTTCCAGCGCCTGCGCACGCATGCCAAGTGGGCGTACGTCGCGCTGGCCGCGGCGTTCGTCCTGACGTTCGTCCTGCTCGGGGTCGGCTCCGGCTCGACGGGGCTCGGCGACGCGCTGCAGAACGCGTTCAACTTCGGCTCTACCGGCACCTCGACCGGCAAGCTCGAGAAGAAGGTGCAGAAGCATCCGAAGGACGCGAACGCGTGGCACGACCTGGCGACCGCCTACGAGCAGAAGCAGCGCACCCAGGACGCCGTCACGGCGCTCGAGCGGTACACGGCGCTGCGGCCCAAGGACGCGAGCGCCCTCGACGAGCTCGCCTCCCAGTACACGACGCTCGCCCAGAACTACGCCACCGACTACCAGAACGCCCAGGCGGACGCCCAGGCGGCGCAGCCGTCGACCGCCTTCGCCCCGTCCTCGTCGACGACGTTCGGGAAGATCTTCAGCGATCCGGCCGGCCTCCAGGACCCGATCGGCTCGGTGATCGCCTCGCAGGCGCAACAGCGCGCGCAGACGGCGTACTCCAGCTACCAGACAGCCCAGTCGAACGCCGAGGGCACGTTCAAGAAGCTGGCCAAGCTCACCCCGAACGACGTGACCGTCTACTACCAGCTCGGGCAGTCCGCGATGGCCGCGGGCAACTACAAAGACGCCGTCGGCGCCTTCTCCAAGTTCCTGAAGCTCTCTCCGAACGACGTCGAGGCGCCGCAGGTCAAGCAGCTCCTGAAGCAAGCGCGCGCCGCGCTCGGTCCGTCCAAGTAGACTCAGCGCGCCATCGAGGCGGGGGAAACGGGATGAACTTCGACATCAAGACCGAGCAGCTGTCCGACGACTCCTACGTCATCTCGCTTGCGGGCGAGGTCGACCTCTACACGGCGCCCGAGTTCAAGCAGCAGCTGCTCGAGGTGATCGCGCAGGGAGGCAAGCAGGTGATCGTCGACTTCAGCTCGACGACCTTCATCGACTCGACGACGCTCGGCGTGCTCGTGGGCGGCGTCAAGCGACTACGGCCGAACGACGGCCAGCTGTCGCTGGTGTGCAGCGACCGGAACATCACCAAGATCTTCGAGATCACGGGGCTCGATCGCGTCTTCGCGATCTACCCGACCCGGGCGGAGGCGGTCGCCACGCTCGAGGGCGTCTCGTAGACCAGGCGTGAGGCTGCGGGTCGCACTCATCGGCGCAGTCCTCACGGTCGTCGCGGCGTCCGGCTGCGGCGCCGTCGGCCGCGTGACGAGCGGCGACGCGGGCCACGGCAAGCAGCTCTTCATTCAGCCGGCCAAGCCCGGCGGGTACTCGTGCGCGTCGTGCCACACCTTCGCGGACGCGAAGTCGGCAGGAACGATCGGGCCGAACCTCGACGACGCGTTCTCCTCCGACAAGAGCCAGAGCTTCTCGGAGCAGACGATCAAGGACGTCGTCCGGGGGCAGATCGCGTATCCGGAAGCGCCGATGCCGGCGAACCTCTACGAGGGTCAGAACGCGAACGACGTTGCGACGTACATCGCGAAGTGCGCAGGCAATCCGACCTGCGGCGTGACCGCGACGCACGAAGGCGAGGCGGCGCCCCCTACGACGACGACCACGCCGACGACCACGACGGGCGGCGGTGGAGGCGGCGGCACCGCAGCGGGCAAGTCGGTCTTCACGGCCAACTGCGGCAGCTGCCACACGCTCAAGGACGCCGGCACGCACGGCGCAGTGGGGCCGAACCTCGACCAGCTGAAGCCCCCAAAGCCGATCGTCGTCCGCCAGGTCACGAACGGCGGCGGCGTGATGCCGGCGTTCAAGGACAAGCTCTCGCAGTCGCAGATCGAGGCCGTCGCGGCCTACGTCAGCTCAGTCGCCGGCAAGTAGACCGATCCCCGAGTAGTTTCCCGCGATCCAGATCCGGCTCGGCGCGGATTTCATGCTGCAGGCGCTCAACGAGCCTTGAGCCGTGTCGGAAGCCAACCCTCTCCGCGTGGTCATTGCCGGCGGCGGCGTCGCCGCGCTGGAGACGATGCTCGCACTGCACTCACTCGCCGGAGACCGAGTGCAGATGGAGGTCTTCGCCCCGGAGCCGCGATTCTGGTACCGGCCCCTTTCCGTCGCAGAGCCGTTCGGCGTCGGACGCGCACATCACTTCGAGCTCGCCGCGATCGCCGAGAGCGCCCGGGCCGGGTTCACACTCGACAGGCTCGCCTCTGTCAACGCGGACGCCCAACTCGCGCGGACGGCGCTCGGGGCAGAGGTCGAATATGACGCGCTCGTGATCGCCTGCGGCGCCCAGGCCCGCCCGCTTGTTCCCGGCGCGTTCACCTTCCGCGGCCCGGCCGATACCGACGCGTTTCGGCAACTGCTCGCCGAAGCCGAGGACGGCATCGTCGAGTCGATCGTGTTCGCGCTGCCGGTGGGCGCGGCGTGGCCGCTGCCGCTCTATGAGCTGGCGCTGCTCACCGCCGCCCACCTCGAGCAGCGCGCTCCACATGTCCGCCTCACCATCGTCACGCCCGAGCAAGAGCCGCTCTCGCTCTTCGGAAGCTCCGCGGGTGAAGCCGTCCGCGCGATTCTCGACGAGCGCGGGATCAAGCTCCACACGCGGCGCCATCCGGCGCGCTTCGAGAACGGCATGCTCGAGCTCGTCCCTGCGGCGATGCTTCCCGCTGAGCGTGTCGTTGCGCTGCCTCGTCTCGAGGGACCACAGATCCTCGGGCTACCGCAGGACTCGACCGGTTTCGTCGCAACCGACTTGAGCGGCCGCGTCCACGGGCTGACCAACGTTTACGCCGTCGGCGACATCACCCAGTTCCCGGTCAAACAAGGTGGCATCGCGACCGAGCAGGCCGACGCCGCGGCACAGGTGATCGCGGCACAGGCCGGTGCCGACGTGCATCCGCACCGGTTCGAGCCGGTGCTGCGGGCAATCCTGCTCACGGGGGGAGCACCGCTCTACCTGCGTTACGAGCCGCACGGCGGTCGCGGGGATACGACCACCGTCTCGAGCGAGGCGCTCTGGTGGCCGCCCGCCAAGATCGCCGGGCGCTACCTAGCACCCTTCCTCGCCGGCGCACCGACTCTGATCCGCCACTAGAAACGCTTGCCGAGCGCGACATACGCCGGGTAGCCCGGGCCGAAGTCGATCTCAGCGAGCTCCTGCCAGCCGTTCTTGGCGTAGAAGCGGCGCGCCTTCTTCGACGCCGACTGCGTCGAAAGAACGGCGCGGTCGTGCGGCTGCCGCGTCAGCAGCTGCGCGAGGAGCCTGCTGCCGACGCCGCGGCGCTGCGACTTGGGTCGCACGTGGAGCTCCACGATCTCGAAGTGCGGCAGGTCGAGCCAGACCGCGCGCTGCTCCGCCGTCAGCGCAGCGGCGACGTGCTCCGTCCACCATTGGCCGTAGGCGCCGGTGTAGCCGTAGCCGAAACCGACGATCCGCTCGCCATCGCGGGCGACGAGGAAGATGAAGTCGTCGCGCTGCGTGTGCATCGGCAGGCGGTCGCGAGCCCATTCCTCGGAGAGCGCGCCGGCGCCGAGCGCTGCGCGATGGACGTCGCGCAGCTCCGCCGCAAGCGGCAGCGGATCGACCTCGTCGATGGTGATCAGGTTCGGGAGAGGTCGACGACGACGTGCGTGATCGGAATCGCGAACCGCTCGCGGGCCTTTTCGACTACTCCACGCTCGAGCCAGTGCGACCTCCCTTCGGGGTGCGTCGAGATGACGAGCTCGTCTGGCTGGAAGGTGCGCACCGCGTCTTCGATCGCCTGGATCGGGTCGCCGTCGCCGATCTCGCCCTCGACCTGGAGCCCGGCCGCGCGCATCGCGCCGAGGCTCGCGTCGAGCCGCGCCTGCGCGGCCGCGCGGGCCTGGTCCTCGTCGGAGGCCCAGTGCCTGATCGGCGAGTTGAGCGCCGGGCAGACGACGAGGATCTGCGATCCGCGGTCGGCTGCCCGCCCCCGCACCTCCGTCAGCAGCTCCTGCCCGCCGAGGGTCTCGTTCGCGACGACGAGGATGCGGTGCTCGTCCGGCGCGTGCGGCGCGGGCGCGTGCTGCAGCGGCCGTTCCCGCTCGGCCCTGCGGAAGAACAGCCACCAGCCGAGACCCGCAGTGAGCGCGATCCAGACGCCGAGCCCGAGCCACTTGTTGATCCACCAGGCGGCGACGACGACCGCGAAGTAGCCGATCGTCAGGAAGACGAACCGGAACGCGGACTCTTCGCTCCGGAAGGGGTTCGGCACGGCGGCTCTAGAGAAGGTAGACGGTCACGTAGACGACGATCCACATGATGTCGACGAAGTGCCAGTAGATACCGCCGATCTCGACGCCGTGATGGTGCTCGGGTGAGAAGTGGCCGCGGAAGGCGCGGACCGTCATCACGGAGAGAATCGACAGGCCGACGAAGACGTGCGCTCCGTGGAGGCCCGTCAACCCGAAGAAGGTCGCCGCGAACGACGAGTCGCCGGTGTTGAAGCCGAGGCGGTGGTACTCGATCACCTGCGTGAGCAGGAACGTGAGTCCGAGGCACAGCGTCAGGAAGAGCCCCGCCTGCAGCCCCGCCCGGTTGCCCTTCTTGATCGACGTGTCGGCCCAGTGCATCGTGAAGCTCGACGTCACCAGGATCAGCGTGTTGATCAGCGCCACGAACGCCGGGCGGTGGAAGCCCTCCGGCGGCCAGTGCCCGTTGATGCCGTGGTTGACCACCCGGTCGAAGAAATAGACGGTGAAGAACGAGCCGAAGAGCATGATCTCCGACGCGATGAAGAGGTACATGCCGAGCACCGCCGGCGACACGCGCGAGCTGTAATGGATCGGCGGCGGGCCGTGGTGGTCGTGCGCTTCGGCCGCCGCGCTCATGCCTTCACCTGCTGCGGGTAGGAGACGACGTGCTCCACGGGCAGGCCCGTGTCGCGGCGCAAGCGCCCCACGAGGTCGCGGCGGAGCCAGCCGCTCCTTTCCCCCGGGAACGTCGAGACGATGATCTCGTCGACCCGCTCGTCGTGGACTGTCTGGCGCGCAGCCGTGTACGGGTCGGGGTGGGCGACCTGCCCGTGCGCGTCGATGCCCTCGCCGCGGAGCTCGCTGAGCGCGCGGCGCAGACGGCGGTCAGTGTCGGCGTGCTCCTCTTCGTCGCTCTGCGGCGCGACGAGCAGGAAGCTCGCCGGGCCTTGCGCAGCGCGCCGGCGAATCCGCTCGAGCAGCTCCGGCGCGACGATCGTCTGATTCGCGATCACGAGCACGTTCGCCTCGCCGCCCTCGCGCTCGCCGGCGATCACGTGCTTGACGGGGATGCCCTTCGCCGCCCGCTCGATCTCCTCGACCACGTTGCGGCGCATCCAGCCGGACCGCTCCTCGGGATGCGTCGAGACGACGATCTCGTCGACCCTCGGCTCGAGCTGCGCGAGCGCGTCCTTCGCCGCCTGCACGGGGCCGGTCTCGACGACGAAGCCCTGCGCCGTGATGCCCGCCTCGCGGAGCGCCTTCATCGTCTTGTCGAGGCGGCGCCCCGCCGACGCGCGGCGCGTGTCCTCGTAGACGACGTAGCCCTGGCTCGGCTCGCTGACCGGAGCGATGACCGTGATCCGGTCGCCGGTCGCGCCCGCCTCGCCGCGCAGCGCGTCGAGCAGCGTGTTGGACGCCGCCGTCTCGTTCGCGATCACGAGGATGTGCATCGCTAGTCGGCCGCCACGGGCTCGGGCTTCGGCGCGCCGAAGATCGCGTGCCGCGCGCCGGGCACGCCGTACTCGTACGGGTTGCCGACGACCTGCGGCACCTCGTCGAAGTTGAACACCGGCGGCGGCGACGAGACCTGCCACTCGAGAGTCAGCGACCGCCACGGGTTGCCCTCCGCGAGCGGGCCGTGCGCCCACGAGCGCGCCATGTTGTAGAGGAACACGAGCGTCGACGCGCCCAGGCCGAACGAGGCGATCGAGATGAAGAGGTTGATGTCGGCGAAGCGGTCGGCGTAGTCGGCGACGCGCCGAGGCATGCCCTGCAGGCCGATGTAGTGCATCGGGAAGAACGTGAGGTTGAACCCGATGAACGTGAGCCAGAAGTGGAGCTTGCCGAGCCGCTCGTCGTACATCCGGCCGGTCATCTTCGGGAACCAGTAATAGATGCCCGCGAAGATCGTGAACACGGAGCCGCCGTAGAGCACGTAGTGGATGTGGGCGACGATGAAGTACGTGTCGCTGGCGTGGATGTCGATCGGCACCGACGCGAGGTAGATCCCGGAGAGGCCCCCCATCACGAACATCGCGACGAAGCCCGTCGCGAACAGCATCGGTGTCGTGAAGTGCAGGCGTCCGTTCCACATCGTCGCGAGCCAAGAGAACACCTTCACGCCCGTCGGCACCGCGATCACCATGGACGTCACCATCATCGGCACGCGCAGCCAGCTCGCCATGCCGGCGACGAACATGTGGTGCGCCCAGACCGAGAAACCGAGCACGAGGATCGCCATCAGGCTGAGCGCCATCAGCCGGTAGCCGAAGATCGGCTTGCGGCTCATGACCGCGATCACCTCGCTGATGATCCCGAAGCCGGGCAGGATCATGATGTAGACGGCCGGGTGCGAGTAGAACCAGAAGATGTGCTGGTAGCCGAGCACGTAGCCGCCGTTGCCGTGCTCGAAGAAGTTGGTGTGCAGCACGCGGTCGAACATGACGAAGAACTGCGAGCCGGCGATGAACGGCGTCGCGATCACGACGAGGAGCGACGTCGTGAAGTTCGCCCACACGAGCAACGGCATGCGCCAGAACGTCATCCCCGGCGCGCGCATCGTGATGATCGTGACCAGGAAGTTGAGCGCGGTCATGATCGAGCTCGCGCCGGCCCACTGGACGCCCATGTTGAAGAACACCTGGCCCAGCGGCTGGTGCGAGCAGAGCGGCGCGTAGCACGTCCACCCGGCCGACGGGCCGCCGCCGGGCGCCGCCATGCCGACGATCAGCATCAGTCCCGCGATCGGCAGCAGCCAGTACGAGAGCGCGTTCAGCCGCGGGAACGCCATGTCCGCGGCGCCGATCATGAGCGGGATGACGTAGTTGCCGAGCCCGGCGAACGCCGGGATCACGAACAGGAAGATCATCAGCGCCGCGTGGTCGGAGACCAGCACGTTGAACGTCTGCGGGTTGAAGAACTGGTCGCCCGGCTGCGCCAGCTCGGCGCGGAAGAGCATCGCGAACAGGCCGCCGACGCAGAAGAAGAAGATCGTCGTGACGACGTACTGGACGCCGATCACCTTGTGGTCGGTGTTGACGCGGAAGTAGTCGCGCCACGAGCGCGCGCCGTGGCCGGAGTGGTCCTCGGGGCGCGTCGGCCGGCCGGTCGCGTAGTAGACCCAATAGTCGAACCCGCCGAGCCCGACGAGGAACCCGAGCGGGGCGGTCACGAGCTGCACCGTGACGATCACGGAGCCCTTCCACACCGGGTCCCAGTGCGCGAGCCAGCGAATCAGCACGGGCAGGCCGAAGCCGATGCCCATGAACAGCGGCGTCACCCAGAGGACGCGCAGCCAGCCGGGCGCGGTCAGGCGCCGGAATCCCTCCGGCCGGGGCGGAGCGGCGTGCGCGTGGGGATCGTGGTGGACGGCCGTCACTTCGCTTGTCCCGCTAGATACTGAACGAGCTGGTTGAGCTTGTCCGGAGGGATCTGCGTCCCGAAGTTGGGCGGCATCGCGTTCGGGAAGCCGGGCGCGACGTACGCGCCGGGCTTGACGATCGACTCCTTGATGAACGCGGCCAGCGGGCCGCGGTTCGCCTTCGCCGCCAGCTGCTTGAGGCTGTCGAGGTCAGGCCCGACCGTGCCGTTCGAACCAGCCTCCTTCAGCGTGTGACAGCCGCCGCACCCGAACTGCTGGAAGACGGCGAGCCCCGGCGCGCCGGCGGCCTTGCCGCCCGTCTTCAGCCAGGTGTCGAACTTGTCGGCCGCGAGGATGTCGACGTGGCTGCGCATGACGGCGTGGCCGAGGCCGCAGAGCTCGGTGCAGATGACCGGGTAGGTCGCCGTCCGCGTCGGTGTGACGACGAGCGTGTTGAACTGGCCGGGCACCGCGTCCTGCTTCTGCGACAGCTCGGGCACCCAGAACGAGTGGATGACGTCGTTCGACGTGATGCGGAGCTTCGTGTGTCGTCCCTCAGGCAGTGTCAGGTAGCCGAAGGACTTGCCGTTCGGGTACGTGAACATCCACGCGAACTGCTGAGCCGTCACCTTGACGACGAGCGGGTTCGAGCCGGCGTGGCTGTTCTGCGCGAGCACGATCGCGCTGACGATCGAGATCGCGGTCACCAGCACGGCGGGCACCGCCGTCCAGACGATCTCCAGCTTGGTGTGGCCATGGGTCGGCGGGCCGTCGGAGTCGTCGTCGGGCCGCACCCGGAACTTCCACACCGAGTACGACAGCACCGCCGCGACGACGGCGAACACGCCGATGCAGATGGCGGTCGTGAACCAGTAGACGAAGTGGATCCGCGTGGCTTCCTTGCCGCCGGCCGGCGGGAGCCAGGGAACGAGGACGGCAACGGCGATTGCGACCGCGCCGGCGAGCAGCCCGATCACGACGAGTTGAAGGAGCGATCCCCGGCGCACCGGCGCCAAGACTATTCAAATCGGCGCTGCCGTATCCGAACAGGCCCTTCGAACGTTTAACCGACTCTGACCACCGTTAAGGAGGACCAATGGGTGTTGGAGTCAGTCTCATTCTGATCGCGGCCGGCGCCATCCTGACTTGGGCCGTCAACGCCACGGTCTCGGGCGTCGACATTCACACGATCGGCGTAATCCTGATGGTCGTCGGGATCGTCGGCCTCCTGCTCTCGCTCGTCTTCTGGTCGAGCTGGGGCGGCTTCGGAGGCGCCACGCGCCGGCGGACGTACGTCGAAGACGCACCTCCGTACTGAGCTAACCACGTTTCAACTGGTGTCAGGCACCTTCAGAGGTGCCTGACACCTTTCTGCTGTCCGCCTAGTTCCCGCCCTGAGCGGCGATATCCAGCACGAGAATGGCATCGCCGCCGGGGAGCGCTTCGTAGTGCGCCGGGAACGTCTTGCGGATCGTGAGCGCGTCGATCACGGCGGCCTCGCGCTTGTCCGTGCCGCCGATCGGCGGCTCCTTCAACGGCAGCGTGACGCGCAGTGGATGTTCGAGCTCCGGCTTCAGGTCGGCCTTGCGCAGGAAGATTGCGCTCGTGCCGCCGTCCCTGACGGTCTGCACGAGTGACACGACCTGGTCGACGTTCTTCAAGTACTTGAACGCGTAGAGGGAGAGTTCGAGCGCCTCGCGTCTGAGGGTTCGCTCGTGCACCGACGTGGACGTGCCCTGAATCGAGCAGCTGGCCTCCAGGCCGCAGAACGAGTAGACGAGCGTTCTGTTCGTGCCGAAGAGGCCGATGTACGGGCTGAGCTGGCCGCTCGGGTTCAGTTCCCTGACGCCGATCGCGTCAACGCGGTAGCCGTTGTAGATCGGGAGCTGCTCTTGCACCGCGGCCAGCTGCGTGCCGTTCGACGATCGGTACCTGGGCGACACCTTCTGCGCGATCTGGCGGGCACCGAGCAGCCCCTGCGACGTCGGCCGCCACGTCGACCAGCGCACCTCGGCCGCATGGTGCTGCCGCGTGATCAGCACGATGAAGCCGGCAATCGAGATCCAGAACGCGAGCGCGAGCACGCCGTAGGCGATCCGGAAGTGGTGTTTGTGGTCGATCACAGCTTCGGCCAGGCGTCGTCGCGGGTCAGGTCGACCTCCGGCAGCTTCAGCGACTGCTTGTCGAGCAGTGCGAGCACCTCGTCGCCGTAGAGCTCCTTGCGCGCTGCGAGCTCGTCCGCAACGCGCTCGACCGCCTCGCGGTTCGTCTCGATGAGGTGGTGGGCGGCGAGGTACGCCTGGCCGAGCAGCTGCTCGACCATGACTCGCTGCGAGGGATCGCTGAGCACACCTGCCTCCAACGTCCCCGGGACCATGCGGTTGACGATTTGCGTGCCGAGCCGCTGAAAGCGCTTCATCACCCGCTCGCGCGCCTCCTCCTCGGACTCGTCGTCGCAGCGCAGCTCGACGTACTCGGGCCCCATCCCGCACGCGCCGACCATCCACGCCGCGCGGCTGGTCGCCGCCTGCACGTCGCCGCCGACGCCTGTCGAGTTCTCGCCGTAGATCACGCGCTCCGCCGCCATCGCGCCGAGCGCCCAGATCAGCTGCGCCATCTCCTCGCTCCGCCACGACGAGAAGCGCTCCTCCTTCTGCATCGCCATGTGGTGGCCGAGCGAGCCGCCGCGGCGACGAATCGAGAGGCGCGTCGACTCGGCGCCCTTGAGGTATGCATGAGCCGCGACCGCGTGTCCAGCCTCGTGAATCGCGATCGCGCGGCTCTCCTTCGGCACGTACTCGATGTTGATCGCCGTGCCGGACTCGACCGTCGTCATCGCCTCGACGATGTCCTCCCACCCGAACGCCTCCCGATTCGAATGGTGCGCGATCGTCAACGCCATCGAGCAGACCTGCTCGATCATCGCCGGCGAGTAGCCCATCGTCATACGCGCCAGCTCGTCGCGGCGCTGCGGCGTGTCGAGGTTGGGCTCGTGACTCACCCTGCCGAGATACAGGTCGAAGATGTCCTCGCGGTCCGTCTTCGTCGGCGTGCGGAACCAGACGTGGCGGCCCATGCGCCCCGGACGCGTGAGCGCCGGGTCGAGCTGCTCGATCGGAACGTTCGTCGCGCCGATGAAGTAGATCTGCTCGGGCCGCGGGCGTGGCGGCGGCAGACGCAGGGAACGTCCGCGCCAGCGGGACGGGACGAAGTAGAGAGCGTCGAGCAGCGTGTTCACGCTGCCGGTCATGATGCGGCGGCCGAGCGGCGGGCTGTCGAGCCCGTCCATGACGACGAGCAACTGGTTGAGCGCCATGCTCCCCATGCCGCCGAACATCCCACCGGGGACCCCCTGGTTGACGATCTGGTTGAGGCGCGAGGGCGGGCGCCGCTCCGGGGCCCGAAGCGCAAACTGGCGGTCGCGCCAGGCACGCGTCTCCAGCACCAGGTCACCCGACTGCTCGAACGTCGGCTCCTCGAAGGTGGCGTGTCCCTCCCCCGCGAGCGCACTGCGTCGCCTGCCGACGGCGTCGATCTCGTCGATGAAGATGATGCACTGGCCGCCCCACTTGCGCGCCAGCCGCTTCGCCTTGCGCGCCAGGTAACGGACGAGGATCGAGTCGAGGCCGATGAACGTCTGCGCGAACCCAGAGCCCGGGATGGTCACGAACGGCGAGTTGAAGCCGGTGGCGATCGCCTTCGCGAGCATCGTCTTCCCTGTCCCGGGAGCGCCGAGGAAGAGCAGGCCGCGCTCGCGCTTGCCGCCGGCGCGCTCGAAGCGCTCGCCCGACTGCCACAGGGCGACGATGCGGCGGATGTCCTCCTTCGCCTCCGCCTGGCCGCGGACATGCTCGAGCTTGACGCCCCACTCGGCGTCGCCCGGCTGGTAGCCGCGGACCTGCGAGATGCCCATGGCCATCATCGGGCCGAAGAAGATGAGGAAGTTGAAGAGGAAGAAGAACGGCAGCACGGCGAACTGGCCGAGAACGCTCGTGTTGCCGAAGATCGAGAGCGCGTGCCAGAAGTCGTGCGCCGTCCGGCCCCAGGTGAGGCCGTGGCCGAGGAAGACGAGCAGCGCCCAGGTGAGCGTGATCGCGACCAGCACGCGCCAGGCCCAGCGCCACGCCATCCGCCAGAACGCCAAGCGCCGGCGCATGACCACGTCCTCGTGCCGAAGCTCCTCGCGCTCCTCGCCGAAGAGGCTCGGGGACGCGATGAACCGGCGGAAGGCGACGTCCACGAGGCCGCGGAACGCGGCCACCTCGACCAGGGTCAGGAGCAGCGCGTAGCGGAGCCGCAGGCCCTCATGCGAGTGGAACCAGACGAAGGCCACGGGCGACGTGAGCAGCGCGACGAGCGTGGCGAGCCGAGTCAGCGACCGCCACTGCTCGGCGAGCGGCGGCGCGGCCGCACCCGGTGAGGTCACGTCAGCCGTCGCCATTCGCTGAGGTTAGACAGGCCATTCACCGGCACCTCTTGTGTTCGTGTTAAGCCGATGGGCGGTTTCGCCCTTGAATAAACCATTTGCACGGCGCTGCCACGGAAATGCGCGCGCGACGCTTGACAGACACTGTTTGTGATGTCAAAGTGATGTCACGATGAATCTGACGATCGTACTGGAAGGGCTCCAGGAAGACCTGCAGGGCCTCGCCGAGCTCGGCGACGAGCGGTCGGCGCAGGTGGCCCGGCGCCTCGGAGAAGCACTCGGCTCGAACCTCCGGCTGAAGCTGTTCGACCTGCTCTCGCAGGCGGCCGTCGAGCTGAACTCGAAGCTGCCGTTCGGTCACATCGAAGTGCGCCTCGCAGGCCAGGAGCCCGAGCTCGTCTTCGTCGACACGCCGGGCGAGAGTGCCGGCAGTGCCGGCGAGGAGCTGTCGGCGCGCATCAGCCTGCGCCTCCCGGAGTCGCTGAAGGCGGCGGTCGAGAAGGCCGCCGACCGCGAGGGCGTCTCCACCAACACGTGGCTCGTGCGCGCGATCTCGCGCGCCGCGGAGTCACGCCCTGTCCACGTCAGCGGCAAACGCCTGTCCGGCTACGCCCAGAGTTAGGGGGAAATCAGATGCAGCAGAGCTTCGAAGTCAGCGGCCCGACCGAGCTGGACATCCGCCTCACCTCGGGCGAGATCGCAGTCGAGGCTGTCGAGGGCGCGACCCGGGTCGACATCGAGCTGATCGCGCACGACGAGGAATCCCAGCTACTCGTCGATGCCGCGCGCATCGAGCTGCACGAGCACCACGGCCGCCCGCAGGTGATCGTGGACGTGCCGCAGCGGCGCGGCGGCTTCAACTTCGGCGCGCTCTTCGGCCGGCAGGGCATCACGTGCCGGTTGCGGGCGCCCGAGCGGTCGGCGCTCTCGGTCCGCTCGAAGTCGGCGGACGTCAGCGTCCACGGCACGCTCGGCGGTGCCAACGTCACGACGGCGTCGGGCGACGTGCGCGTCGACGACGTCGACGGCGGCCTGAACGTGAAGAGCGCGAGCGGCGACATCTCGGCGCGCGAGATCACGAGCGGCGTCAACATCCAGACGGCCTCGGGCGACATCAGCGTCGACGCCGCGCATGGCCCGGTCAACGTCCAGACCGCGTCGGGCGACCTGCGGATCGGCGAGGCGTGGGACAACGTCAACGCCAACACCGTCAGCGGCGACCAGCTTCACGGCGCCGTCGTGCAGGGCACGATCGCGGCCCACTCCGTCTCCGGCGACGTCATCATCGGCGTTCGCCGCGGCTCGAGGGTCTTCCTCGACTGCAACACCGTGAGCGGCGACACCCGCTCGGAGCTCGAGCTGACGACCGAGGCGCCTGCGGGCGACGGGCCGCTCGTCGAGATCCGCGCCAAGACCGTCAGCGGCGACATCGCAATCACACGGGCGCCCGCGCCCGCCGACAACGCACAGGAGGTGCACGCATGAACCGTCTCTCGTGGGACACGACGGCGCCGCGGCGCCCGACGGGCAAGCGCCCCACCGCGAGCCCCCGCCCCGAGTCAATCGTCGAGGCCGAGGCGGAGCTGATCCGGATCGCGTGGGACAAGCCCCAGCGCGTAGTTCCGTTCTAGCCTGGTAGTAACTACGGTTCCGAAACCCACGGCGCGCCGATAGAAACGCGCCGTGGGTCGGACTGCGACGATCATCGCCGTCTCGTACGGGATCGTCTCGGTCGTCGCGATCGTCATCCTCGCCGTCGTCGGCTTCTCCACCCGCAGCCGACCGCTCGACGACAGCGCCCGCGAGCGCCTCGCGGAGCGCGAGAAGACCTGGTTCGTGATCGTCGTCGTCCTGCTCGCCGCGCTCCTCTTCGCGACCATCTTCTTCACGCCGTACGGCCGCAGCGCCGGCACGAACGCGCAGGTCGAGCGCATCGAGGGCGTGCAGTTCGCCTGGCTCGTGCCGTCGAAGCCGCTCAAGGCCGGCACGCCGGTCGAGTTCCGGCTGACGGCGAAGGACGTCAATCACGGGCTCGGCGTCTACACGGCGGGCGGTCGCCTCCTCTTCCAGGTGCAGGTGATGCCCGGGAAGACGCAGACCTACGTCTACACGTTCACGAAGCCCGGCACCTACAAGATCCTCTGCCTCGAGTACTGCGGGCTGAACCACGACGCGATGCAGAGCCGGCTGCGGGTCGTGAAGTGAACGACGCCGCGCTCGAGCTCGCGCGGCGCCTGACGCTGCGCTACCTGCTCACGTCGACCGCGATCCTCGGCGTCGCCGGGATCTTCGGCGTGATGATGCGCGACAGTCAGGCGGGCGCGGGCCGGCTGCCGCCCGGCTGGTTCTACGCGCTCATGACCGCGCACGGCCTCGGCGCGTTCGTCGGCTGGGCCGGCTTCGCGCTGATGGGCCTCACGTACTGGGTGCTGGCGCAGGTCGGCTTCCCGCTCCGCAAGTACGGAACCTTCCTCGCGCACGCAACCTATTGGCTGATGGTGCTCGGCGTCGCCGGGATCGTCGTCACCTGCGTCGTCTTCGAGTACGGCGGCTCCTGGGTGTTCCTCTATCCGATCTCGTTCCACTCGGCGGGCGTCTGGGGACGCTGGACGTCGTTCTTCTTCAGCTTCTCCGTGCTCCTTGTCGGGCTGTCGATCGTGACGTGGTGCTTGGCGGTCCTGGACACGGTGCTCGGACCGGCCCTCCACGCCGTCTCGAACAGCGTCTGGAACAGGCTCGGTGTCGCGATGGGTTTCGGCTACGCGGCGCCGAAGCGCTTCGCGACGAACCCGCGACCCGTCCCGTACGCGGTCATCCCGCTGACCGTGATCGCCGTCGACATGATCATCGCGACGCTGCCGCTCGCCGTGCTCCTCGTCGAGATGATGATCCAGTCGCTGACGCCGAGCGTGCACGTCGACCCGCTGCTCGCGAAGAACGTGCTGTGGTGGTTCGGGCACCCGGTCGTCTATCTGTTGCTGTTCCCGGCCGTCGCGATCTACTACCTGCTGGTTCCGCGCTACGCGGGCCGCGAGCTCGTGGCCGGCAATGTGATCGCCGTCGCATGGGCGATCGCGGTCACTGCGAACGTCCTCGTGTGGGCGCACCACGTCTACATCGACTACCCGTCCGGCTCGCCGCAGGCGGCGCTGAACGTCGTCATGCAGCCGATGACGTTCTCGCTCACCGTCGTCTCGGCGCTGTCGCTCTACAGCCTCCTGTTCACGATGTACCGGTCGCCGTTCCAGTGGTCGGCGCCTGCGACGGCCCTGTTCCTCGGCCTCGTCAGCTGGCTGCTGTCGGGCCTGTCGGGAGTCGTGAACGCAACGATCGCGTTCGACACGGTCGTTCACAACACCCTCTGGATCGTCGGCCACTTCCACCAGATGGCCCTGCTGAACATCGGGTTCGTGATCATCGCCGCGACGTACGCGTGGCTGCCCGAGCTCGTCGGCAAGCAGCTCTACAGCGAGACGCTCGCGAAGTGGCACATCTGGCTGACGTTCCTGCTCGCGACGGCCAACTCGGCCGTCTGGCTCTGGCAGGGCCTCGACGGTGCGCCGCGGCGGTATGCCGTCCTGCCGCATCGCTACGACGCGGGCACGCGCGCCGGCCTAGTGATCAGCATCGCCCTCGGGGCGGCGCAACTCCTGTTCGCCTGGAACATCGTCGGCACGCTGCTCGGCCGCACCGCGAAGTGGGCGATCAGCGACGTCGCCGCCGAGGCGCTGATCCTGATGCTGGCGATCGGGCTCGCCGTCCCGGCGAGCGTCGTCGGCTGGGTGATCGGACACGAGTCGGGCGCGAAGACACGCACGGTGACGGTCTCGACAGCAGCGCCGCCGTCCAACGCGGCCGGGAAGGCGGTCTTCGCCGCCACGGGATGCGGCGGCTGCCACACGATGAAGGCGGCCGGGTCGACCGGCACCGTCGGCCCAAACCTCGACACGGCGCGGCCGACCAAGGCACTGGTGGTCGACCGTGTCACGCACGGCAAAGGTCAGATGCCGTCGTTCGCGGGGCAGCTGAGCCCGCAGCAGATCAAGGATGTGGCGGCGTTCGTCGCTGCCGCGTCACGCTGAAAGCTCGCCCGCCACCGACTCGACGTGCGTCCAGACGAGGATCGCCGCCGCGGTGCCGAGGGTCGCGATCTGCTCACCCATCATCAGCAGCGCCGCCCGGTGCTGGTCGGCGGCGTCGCCGTAGTGCGGATAGAGCGAGCCGGTGACGAGCAGCACCTCGGAGAGAACCATCCCGAGCCCGAGGACAGCACCGGCGAACAGTGCGCGACCGCCCGCGCTCAGTCTCGGCCGGCCGAAGGGCGCAAGGATCTGCACCCAGACGAGGATGCCGACCACCACGAACGACAGGTGCTCGAGCGCATGGACAGGCTCATGCGCGAGCGCGCCGTCATACGCGGCGGGCACATGCCAGCCCGCGATGACGACCAACCAGAGAGCGAGCGAGTTCCGGGGCGCGGCGAGTGCGTGGAGCAGCGCCCGGACCCGTTGCGAACGGCCGAGCGTGCGTATGACGGCGCGCGGCAGCGCAAAGACCGACATCGGCCCCCAGACGCCGGCGACGAGCAGGAGCGGCATGACGTCCCCGAGCAGCAGATGCTGGAGCATGTGCGCCGAGAGCCGGTCGTCGGCTGCCGAATCGAGTGGCGGGCTGACCGCGACGAGCGCGACGCCGACCCCGAGAACGAAGAGCAGAGCTTGACGATCGCTCACGCGGCGCCTGCCGCGGGATCGCAGGCGGCGGAAGCCGGCGCCGTACGACCCCACCCCGGCGGCCGACAAAACGAGCGCGGCGGCGAACGCCGCCGTCAAAGGGCGTTCTCGCGGACATGGCGGGTGAGCTCGGCGCGACTCGACGCGCCGAGCTTCCGCCTGATGTTCGCGCGGTGGAACTCGACCGTGCGGATCGAGAGGAAGAGCCGGTCGGCGATCTCCCGGTTGGTGTGGCCTGCGGCGAGCAGGCGCACGACACTCAGCTCACGCTCGGTCAGCACTCGGCTTCTCTAGTGGCTCATCGTCCCGTGCACCTTGCCGACGTTGAGCAGCCCGACCTGCCCCTGGTCGACAGCCGCGAACGCGTGTGAGACGAACGGATAGAGGCCTGGCTGGTCGATCTTCACGTCGAACACGCCTCCGCCTCCCGCCGGTACGGTCACCGTCTGCACGTTGTGCAGTGCGTCCGCCGGGTTCATGTCGGCGAACGGATAGACGGTGTTGAGGATCGTGCCGACGATGTGGAAGTCGGTGTCGATGGACGGCCCGGCGTCAACGACCCAGAAGCGGACGAGCTGACCCGGCTTCGCTGTCAGCGGGTGCTTGACGTACTGGCCCGCGTAGCCGTTGAACGTCATCCAATCGGGCTGCCGCGCGTGCGCCTTGGCCATGTCGAACTGCGCCGGCTTCGTCAGCCCGTTCGAATTGAGATACCACTCGCTGGCGACGAGCACGTAGTTCTTGTCAGCCTTCGGCAGAACGCCGGGCTTGGGCTCGACGACGATCGCGCCGTACATACCGTTCGCGATGTGCATCAGGACCGGCTTGGTCCCGCAGTGGTACATGAACACGCCCGGGTCGTTCGCGCGGAACGTGTAGCTGACGGACTTGCCCGGGAACACGTCGCCGAACGCGACGTTCGGTGCGATCCGGGCCGCGTGGAAGTCGACGGAGTGCGGGATCGCGCCGCGGTTCGTCAGCGTGATCTTCACCAGCTGTCCCTGACGGACGTGGATGATCGGCCCCGGTGCGCCGCCGGCCCACGCCCAGGCCGCGTACTTGACGCCGGGCGCGATCTGAACGGTCAGGTCGGTGAGCACGAGACGGACGTCCGCCACCGGCCCGGCCGGAGCGGCGGGGAGCGTCGCGGAAAACGGTCTATGTGCCGTGGCGAGCGCGTCGGCGTTCGCCGGCGCGGCGCCCGCGAAACTCGTCAGCGTTCCGGCGCCCGAGCCCATGTCCATGCCCGGCATCGCTGCCGTCGTCGTGGCGACCGAGCTCGTGTCCTTGTCGTTGTTGCGGGCGTCCACCCACATCATCACGACAGCGAATCCGAGCACCGCGACCAGCAGGCCCATCAGCAGTGCCGCCGCGCCGAACAGCGCGCCGCCGTAGCTCTCGTCTCTCGTTCTCATGGAGTTCCTCCTCGTCGCATGTGGACGTAGCGTCTCCGGGAGGAGCACGAGCGGCATCCGGATGGACCCCGGGTGCCGTTGCGGAGAACTACGGGTCGCCGCCGACGAGCCGCCGCAGCGCCTCGACCTGCTCCTGCAGGCTGCCGCAGACCGCCTCGCACAGCGAGAAGACGCCTTCGTCGACGATGCGGTAATGCGCGAAGGTGCCGTGCCTGCGTCGCGCCACGATCCCACTGCGCTGCAGGACGCCCAGGTGTTTCGAGACGTTCTGCTGCGTCGTGCCGATGTGCTCGGTCAGCTCGAGCACGGTCGCCTCACCCTCACGCAGCCGGTCGAGCAGCTTGATCCGCGTTGGCTCGCCGAGTACACGGAAGCGTTCCGCGATCAGTTCGACCAGATCGTCCGGAAGCGGAAGCGAAACGGCGCGGCGAGGCGAGGGCTTCGACGACCCTGCCCTCGCCTCTGTCGCCACGCGGGTCATGCGTGTGTCGGCCGAACGTGATGGTGGAAGCTCAACCGGTCCGTGACCACGGCACCGAAGAGCCCGTAGCCGGCGAGCAGGATCAGGAGCGCGCCCGGTACGACGAAGAAGAACGTGAACAGGCGGAAGTCAGGCAGGCTGTTGACCTGCCGGAAGTTGTCCACGTTCGCCTGCATGGTCGTCACGAGCGGCTTGTAGTGCGCTAGCCCAGCCGGTACCTGCGAGAAGATGCCGACATTCTTCTCCATCGTCCCGAGCAGCGTGGTGAAGTCGCGCTGCATCGCCGGGAGGCTGCGCAGCAACGACGCCATGGCGGGCAACTGCGTCGCCATCAGCGCCTGCACCTGAACAGGCGTCGTATGGAGCGCCTGCGCCAGGAGAGGGACGAGCTTCTGCGCATCGGTCTGCATGCCGCCGAAGCCCTTTAGGTAGGCCTGGAACTTGGACAGGTTCGCGGCGCTCATCATCGGTGTGACGGTGCCGAGCGGCACGAACACCTCGTTGTAGTAGCGAGCGGTCGTCGCCACCTGGCCCGGCTGCATGATCGGCTGGAAGCCGTTCAGCATCCGCTGGCCAGCCGCCGCCTTTCCGGGCAGCCCCATCGCGAACGGGGCGATCGCGAGCGCGAGCCCGAAGACCAGCACGGCCCACAGCAACTTGCGATTCATCGCAAGACCTCCTCTTGTCCGCTCCATCGTCGGACAGAGAGGCGCCGCTGCCATCAGCGAAGACAACTACTCAACCGCGTAGTTGTCCACACGCTGCTCGCGGCGAGCCCCGATGCCGTTCCGGCACGTCGGGACGAGGCTGATGACAACCATGAGCCTCTTCGCAACAGCCCGCTCGATCCCCGGCACGCTCCGGCAGGAGGTCGTGATCGACGGACAGCACCGTCTGATCACGGACGAGCCGGAGCGCCTCGGCGGCGACGGCAGCGGCCCCGCGCCGCACGAGCTGTTCCCGGCCGCGCTCGCCGCGTGTATCTCGACGACACTCGTCATGTACGCGCGAACGAAGGGTTGGGAGCTCGGCGGCGTGACCGTCGACGTGGACTATGACCACCGCTCGACGCCACGCAGGTTCGACATCGAGATCCGCTTCGGTGACGAGTTGACCGACGAGCAGATCGCCCGCCTCGAGCAGGTCGCGCGTGCCTGCCCTCTGCGTCGCTCGATCGAGGCCGGCGCCGAGTTCCACGAGGCGCTCGTTGCGAAGCACACCCTCGTCCGAGCCGGAGGCGACAAGTGAGCAAGAAGCAGATCGTCATCATCGGCGGCGGCACGGGTGGCACGATCACCGCCAACCGGCTGCGCCGCCGCTTCGACCCCGACGAAGCCGACATCCACGTCGTCGACCGTGACGACCGCCACGTCTACCAGCCGGGCCTCTTGTTCGTTCCGTTCGGGCTCGCCGACAGCGACGAGATCGTGAGGCCCCGCCGGCGGCAGCTGCGGAAGGGCATCGTCTTCCACGAGAACGAGGTCGCGGAGGTGTGGATCGAGCGGGACGAAGTTCTCCTCGACGACCGCACCGTTCTTCCCTACGACGTCCTCGTGGTTGCCAGCGGTGTGCGCCTGCAGCCCGAGGAGACAGAGGGCATGACCGGCCCGGGTTGGAACGAGCGGGTCTTCACGTTCTACGACCCGGCAGGCGCCGAGCTGCTGCAGGGAGCGCTCGAGCAGTTCGCAGGCGGCCGGCTGGTCGTGAACCTCGTCGACATGCCCATCAAGTGTCCAGTCGCGCCGCTCGAGTTCGCGTTTCTCGCCGACTGGTACCTGCGCGACCGCGGAATACGCGACAAGACCGAGCTCGTGTACGCGACACCGCTCGACGGCGCCTTCACGAAGCCGATCGCATCGAGGCACCTCGCCGGGCTGCTCGCCGAGAAGGAGGTCGAGCTCGTCACGGAGTTCAATGCCTGCGAGATCGACGGAGTCGGCGGCAAGCTTTCGTCCTACGACGGTCGTGAGCTCGACTTCGACCTGCTCGTCACGATTCCGCTCCACAGCGGCGCGGCGTACCTCGACCGCTCGCCCGGGCTCGCCGACGCGCTCGGCTTCGTGCCCACTGACAAGCGCACGCTGCAGAGCACGGCGAAGGGCAATGTGTTCGCACTCGGCGACGCAACCGACCTGCCGACTTCGAAGGCGGGCTCGGTCACTCACTTCGAGGCCGACGTGCTCGCGGAGAACGTCGCGCGGTATCTGGCGGATGAGGAGCTCCG
>JBKPRG010000057.1:0-4646 GCA_046765815.1 Actinomycetota bacterium | reverse complement strand
CTCCCGCAGGACGAGATCGAGATCCTCGGCCCGACCGGCGCGAGGCGCATCGACACGCTCGTCCACGATCTCGTCGAGGAGTCGGCGCGCGCCGGTGACATCGTGCAGAGCGACGACGTGGGGAGCGCGATGCTCTCGCTGCGATCATTCATGTTCGAGCGCGTCTACCTCGGCGACGAGGCGCGGCAGGAGCATGCGCGGGCGCACGAGGCGATCCGGCTCATCTACGAGCACCTGGCCGCGCAGGAGAAGCGGCATGAGCAGATCGTCGAGTTCGTCGCCGGAATGACCGATCGCTTCGCGCTCGAATACGCTGCGAACCTCTAATGGCCCGCATCAAGGACACCTCCGTCGACGCCGTCAAGGCCGCGGCCGACTTCGTCGAGGTCGTCTCCGCGCGCACGCAGCTGCGCAAGGCCGGCGGCCGCTACACCGGCCGCTGCCCATTCCACGAGGAGCGCACGCCGTCGTTCTCGGTCAACGCGGTCGACAAGCTCTACTACTGCTTCGGCTGCGGCGCGAAGGGCGATCTGATCACCTTCGTGCGCGAGACGGAAGGGCTCGACTTCGCGGGCTCGATCGAGTGGCTCGCCGAGCGCTTCCGCGTGCCGCTGGAGTACGAGGAAAGCTCGCCCGCACAGGACGCGGCGCGCAAGCGGCGTGAGCGGCTCTTCGCGCTGCTTCACCAGGCCGCGTCCTACTACGAGCGCACGCTGTGGGAGACCGAACCAGGCTCGTTCGTGCGCGACTACCTGAAGGGACGCGGGCTGGGCGAGGAGGTCAGCCGCGACTTCCGCCTCGGGTTCGCACTCGGCGGCGACACGCTCACCCGCAAGGCGCTGGCCAAAGGATTCACGCGCGACGAGCTCCGCGCCGCCGGCCTTCAGCGCGCGAGCGGCGGCGACTATTTCAGCCGGCGCCTTCTCTTCCCGTTGGCCGACCGCCAGGGACGCGTGCTCGGCTTTCAGGCGCGGCAGCTGTTCGAGGACGACCCGCTGAAGGCGAAGTACGTGAACACGCCCGAGTCGGAGTTGTTCCACAAGGGCTGGGTCGTGTACGGGCTCGACAAGGCGCGTGCGGCGATCGCGCGCGAGGACCGGGCGTGCGTCGTCGAGGGCAACACTGACGTGATCGCGCTGCGGCAAGCCGGTTTTCAGCCCGTTGTGGCGAGCATGGGCACCGCCTTGACGGACCAGCAGCTGAAGGAGCTCGGCCGGCTGACGAAGCGGCTCTGGCTCGCCTTCGACGGCGACGCGGCCGGCGAGAGCGCGACGTTGCGCGGGATGGCGCTCGCGGTCGAGCGGGGCTTCGATGTCAAGGTGGTGCCACTGCCGGCTGGCATCGATCCCGCCGACGATCCGAGCGGCTTCGATGCGCGGCTCGCCGGGGCCGTTCCGTACCTGCTGTACCGCACCCGGATCGAGATCGAGCGCGCGGACGACCGTGAATCGGCCTTCCGCACGGTCAAGGCGCTGCTCGACGAAGCGCCGGAGTCACCGGAGCGCCAGGACGCCTGGCGGTACGCGAACGACAAGCTCGGCATGACCGTCCAGCTCCGGGCGGCAGCCTCGACGGCACGCGCCGCCGCTCCCGCGTCGCAGCGCGTCCTCGACGCGAGCGCCAAGCTCGAGCGGAATGCGCTCGCGGGCGTGCTCGCGCACCCGGGCCTGAAGCCAGTGCTCGCCGAGCTCACGCCCGAGCACTTCTACGACCCGCTGCACCGCGCACTCCGCAACCACCTCGTCGATGGAACGACGCTCGACGAGGTTGGCATCGGCCTCCTCGCCGAGCTCGACGCACACGCCGAAGCCGAGGGGATCGGCGAGGCGACCGGCACAGAGCTGCTCCTGCGCCTGCGCGAACGGGAGCTGCAGCGCGAGCTGCGGCAGGCACCCGTTGACCGCCGTGCCGAGCTCACCGACGCGCTGGCGAAGCTCCGGGAGCGCGCCGCCTCGATCTCGGCATGACCGCCGCTACACTTCCGGCCGCCAATCGATCCCCGGTAGCTCAATTGGCAGAGCATTCGGCTGTTAACCGAAGGGTTGTTGGTTCGAGTCCAACCCGGGGAGCTTCGCCGTGACCTTCGTGCTGGCACACGCGGCGCCGATCTCCTACCGGTTCCCGCTGCCGATCTGGCTGTACGTGCTCGCCGGCGGCTTCGCCGTCCTGCTCTCGGCGCCGGCAGCAGCGCTCGCCGTCCGGGATGCCGAGCCGACCGAGCATCGCTGGACCGACCTCTATCCGCTTGCCCGGCGGTTGCGGATTGGTCCGATCGTCACGGCCGTCGGCATTGCTGTGATCGTCGTCGCCTTCGCCGGCGGGCTCTTCAGCACGAACGAGCAGTCGACCGAGTTCTTCGAGAATCCGATCACGACGCTCGCCTGGGTCGACTTCTGGGTGGGGCTCGGCATCGTTTCCTGGCTCGTCGGCAACGTGTGGGAGCGCGTCTCGCCGCTCAACATCGCGGCGCGCGCGCTCGACCGAACGCTCGCCCGCCAGAACGTCCAGCCGCTCCGTTATCCCGAGCGGCTCGGTCAGTGGCCCGCCATCGTCCTGCTGCTCGTCTGGTCGTGGATGGAGCTCGTGTGGGACAAGGCGAAGGAACCGCGCACGCTCGCGCTCATCCTGCTCGCGTACGTGATCGCGACGCTGGTCGGCTGCGCCGTCTACGGCGCTGAGGCGTGGCTCGCCAACGTCGAGCTCTTCTCGGTGTTCTCGCGGACGCTCTCGCGCTTCTCGCCACTCGAGCTGCGGCCGTTCGTGCCCGAGGAATGGGCTGCCGCTCCGCCGGCCGAGCGCTCGGCGCGCATCCGTCCCTACGGCGCGGGGCTTCGCACCGATCCGCCGCTACCTGCTGGGGGCGGGGCGTTCGTCCTGACGGCGCTCGCGACGGTCGTCTTCGACGGCTGGTCGCAGACCGACCGGTTCGGCTCCTTCCAGCAGTGGTTCTACGACCGCTGGTCGTTCCTCGCCCACCACGTCGACGTCCTGCAGACGTTGTCGCTCGCCGCGGTCGTCGCCATCTTCGTCACCGCGTACCTCCTCGTCTCAAGACGGCATGCGGCGGCCGTCGCGGCGACGCTGATCCCGATCGCCGCGGTGTACTTCACGGCGCACTACTTCAGCTACCTGCTGATCGCGGGGCAGGACACGCCCGCCGTGATCGTCGACCCGTTCGGGTACAGCTGGAACCCGTTTGGCTGGGGCGAGTACGAGCTGTGGAAGGGGATCGCGCCGGCCGGGCTGATCTGGTGGATCCAGGTGCTGCTGATCGTCTGGGGCCACGTCGCCGCCGTGTTCGCGGCGCACCGGCTCGCGCTGCGGCGGGCCTCGCCGTACCGCGCGCTCGTCACGCAGGCGCCGCTCGTGGCGTTGATGGTCGGCTATACCGTCGCCGGCCTGTGGGTGCTCGCGCAGCAGATCAAGGCCTGACGATCAGACTCAAATCCTGCTCGTGCTGATGCGAGCCGTCCTCCGCCGACGGCGAGTAGGCGGCCAGCGTGATGTGGCCGGCCGGTGCGTGCATCGTTGCGCTAAAGGTGCCGCGGCCCGGCGCGCCTTCGCTCGCGGTCACGGTCTGGCGCGAGAGCATCGTCGTTCCCTTGCGCACCTCGAGCACGAGCGTCGCCTCGAAGACGCTCGCGGTTCCGCTGACAGTGAACGTCGTCCCGATCGTGCCGCCGTTGGCAGGTTTCTCGACGAGGATCGGCGGCACGAACGTTGTTACATCGTCGCGCGTCAACCCCATGCGTCCGCCGACGTCGACGCGCTGCACCGCCGGGTATTGCGTCAGCGTGTAGACGATCTCGGCGACCTGCTCGGGCGTGGGGTTGTCGAGCTGCACGCTTGCCGTCCCTGCGTCGATCGTCACGTCGGCGCCGCCGAGGTCAAGAGCCCCCAGCGCCGCGTGCGCGACCGCCTGCGTCGCGGGGACGTTGGCAGTCTCGGCGTGCAGCGTGCCGTTCTCGACCCTGAAGACGGTCAGCGCCATCGGCGAAGGCGAGACCGGGACGTGCACGGTCGTCGTCTGCTGCTGCGGCGTGGAGGAACCGCCGCAGCCGGAGGCCAGCGCCAGGAGCGCCAGGAGCAGAGCCCGCTTGCTCATCGCCGTGAAGTGTCGCAGGGTCGCCCGGGTGCCTGGCAGCGATCGGTGCCAGACACCTATCCTTGAGGCGTGAGCATCGCCGCGATCGTCCTGCTCGTTGCAGCGCTCGCACTGCTCGGTGCGATGGAATGGCCCCGCGTCGCCGGCAGGCGGCCGAAACGGACCGGCCGCAAGCGTCCGTCGCACCTGCGCGTGGTCGAAGACGACGACGAGTCGGACGAGTTCGCCCGCTCGGTCGAGCGCGACCTCGCGAACCTGCCGACGATCGACGAACGAGACCGGCGCCGCTAACGGACAATCATGCGCGAGCTGTAGGTCGCGGTGTTCGGGAGGATCCGCGCGACGTCCTCCATGTTCTTCGTCTCCTGGTAATCGGCGATACTGAACACGAGGGTGTGCGCGCCCTTCGCGGCGGCGATGTGGAACAGGCCGCCGGTGAACCGCACGTTCGCTCGCCGGCCGTCGACGCGCGCGAACGCGGACGACGGGTCGACGCCTGATCCGGCGTCGGAGGCCGCCACCGCGATCCCGCTCTTCGCGT
>JBKPRG010000056.1:0-5404 GCA_046765815.1 Actinomycetota bacterium | reverse complement strand
AGCACACGGTGTTCGGCCAGGTCACGAGCGGAATGGACGTAGTCGACACGATCGAGCGCGTCGAAACCGGCCCGGGCGATCGCCCGCGCGACGAGGTGCGGATCGAATCCGTCGCAGTCAGTTGAGCGAGACGACCGAGGCGACCGAGGATCGGGGTCCGCACGAGATCGTCTGCCCGCACTGCAAGAAGACGTTCACGGCCGAGCTGATCGCCGGGGGCGCGGAGCGCTACCGCGGCTACAAGTGCCCGCACTGCAAGCTGTTCGTCCCGGCAGAGCGGGCCGAGGAGCCCGGCTAGGCCTACATACAGTCTCTGAGGGCCTGCGCCTCGGGCAGGCTCTCGAGCTTCTTCAGGGTGTTGTTCTCGATCTGGCGGATCCGCTCGCGCGTGACGCCGAACGCCTTGCCGACCTCCTCGAGCGTGCAGGGCTGGCCGCCGGTCAGGCCGAAGCGGAGCTCGATCACCTGGCGCTCGCGGCGTGGCAACGAGGACAGCGCAACCTCGATGTCGGAGCGGCGGAGCGTCAGCGACGCCGCCTCATCGGGCGTCTCCGTGTTCTCGTCCTCGACGAAGTCGCCGAGCGCGGAGTCCTCCTCCTCGCCGATCGGCTTCTCGAGCGAGACCGGATGCTGCGCCATGCGGAGGATCTCGCGCACCTCCTCGGTCGTCATCTCGAGCTCTTCGGCGATCTCCTCCGGACGCGGCTCGCGCCCAAGGCGCTGGACGAGCTGGCGCTCGATGTGCACGACCTTGTTCAGCTTCTCGACCATGTGCACGGGGATCCGGATCGTGCGCGCCTTGTCGGCGATCGCGCGGGTCACCGCCTGCCGAATCCACCACGTGGCGTAGGTCGAGAACTTGTACCCCTTGCGGTAGTCGAACTTCTCGACCGCGCGGATCAGGCCGAGCGACCCCTCCTGGATCAGGTCGAGGAAGCTGAGACCGCGGCCGAGATAGCCCTTCGCGATCGAGACGACGAGGCGCAGGTTCGCCTCCGTCATCTGAGTCTTGGCCGCCATGTCCCCGCGCTCGATCCGCTTCGCGAGGTAGACCTCCTGGTCGGCGGTGAGCAGCGGCACCTTGCCGATCTCGCGCAGGTAGAGGCGCAGCGAGTCGAGCGAGGGCTCAACGGTCAGGTCGAGCTTCGGCGCCGTCTTGACCTCTTCTTCGACCAGCGGCTGCTCGTGCGGCAGCCGCTTGTGCTCCTCGCCCTCGACGAGCTCGACGCCGTGGTCGATCAGGTAGGTGGTGAAGTCTTCGACTTGCTCTTTCGTAAGCTCGACTTCCTCGATGCCTTTGACGATCTCGTCGTAGGTCAGAAAGCCTTTCTCTTGTCCCGTCGCAACCAGCTTGTGGAGTTCTTCGACGTCGGGAAGAGCAATGTCGACAGTGAGCACCTGTGCACTACCTCCGAGCTACGACGTTCGTTGACGGGGAAACAACGTTGACGCACCACGGGGCCGGGCCCAATTCCTCCGGCTCACCCTCAGACGCGTCGGACAATACAGCAGAGTTCACCGAAGCGACACGATTTTTTTCGTCCTTTGTCACCATTACGGTGGACGGTTGTGATAACGCTCCTCGCCCTACTGCTCGCGACCGTGAAGCCGCCCACGGCGACCGCTGATCCGGGCCACATTCGCCTCGCGATTTCGTCCTGGTGCTTGAGCACTCATTGCGGCGCGCCGATCGCCGCCTCCGGCAAGCCCGTCGTCGTTGCGCGCGGCGCGACGGTCCGGATTCGCTTCTCGGTGGTGCCGACGGCGGTGCGCGTCGCCGTCTCGGGGAAGACGCTCGTCGTCACCCGGAGCGGCCCCGTCGTGTCGTGGCGGGTGCGGCGGTGGGGCGGGATGACGGTCAACGTCACCTTCGCGAAGGGCTTCGTCACCTACGTCGGCCGCCTCGCCGCAAAGCGCTGAGAAACGGTCTGGAACAAAGAGAAAGGGCGCCGCCGCCAGCGCCCTTTCCGGTTTAGCACTGCCGCCGCGCTTCCCACAGGGCCCCGCCGCATCGGGCCCCCGGTCGCAGCTGACAGGTCGGATGTTGAGGCCGGTTGAGCGGTTGATCTATCACCCCTTTTCTAGTTGACCGCGCGACTTGACTACGGTTTTCGCGTGGCCGGAACCGACCGCTTCACCGAACGTCTAGCTCAGGGCCCCCCAATAGTCGCGGACGGCGGCATGGGATCGCTGATCACGGCGGCCGTTCCGCGGCTGCGGACGCCAGAGGAGGCGAACCTCCGGGCGCCGGAGGCCGTCGTCTCGCTGCACGTCGGCTTCATCAACGCCGGCGCGGAGCTGATCGAGACGAACTCGTTCGGGGCCAACCGGCGCAAGCTCGCCCAGCACTTCCTCGAGGACGAGCTGGAGCGGATCAACTCGACCGCGGTCAAGCTCGCGCGCGACGCGCGCGAGATCGCCGGCCGCGACGTCTTCATCGCTGGGTCGATCGGACCACTCGGCGAATCGGCCACGTCACGCGTCCGCCGCGACCTCTACAGCGAGCAGGCGAGCGTCCTCGAAGGGCGCGGCGCCGACCTGTTCATGGTCGAGACGTTCTACGACCTGGAAGAGCTCGTCGACGCAATCGAGGCGGTGCGCTCGGTGTCGGCGCTGCCGATCGTCGCCCTGATGACGTTCGACGACGGCGCAGAGACGCTCGCGGGCGTCCATGCACGCGAAGCGGCCCATCGGCTGCGCTCGCTCGACGTCGCCGCGATCGGCGCCAACCACGGCAGCGGACTCCTCGCCGCGCTCGAGGCGCTCGAGCAGATGGGCGGGGACGGCATCCCGCTCGCCGCCCTCCCCAACATCGGCCTCGCGAGCCTCTCCGGCGGTCGCGTCATCTACCCGCACGCGACGCCGGAATACTTCGCCGAGTTCGCTGCGCACGCGCGCAACCTCGGAGCCCGCGTGATCGGCGGGTGCTGCGGCACGACGCCGACGGAGATCGCGGCGATCCACGCCGCAGTCGAGGAGGCGCGCGAGCCGCGCTCGCAGCTCGAGTTCAGCGAGCGCGAGCTGGCCGAGGCGCTCGGCGAGGAGCAGCGTGAGACGGCCTTGGCCCGCGCGCTGCGCGAGGGCGAGTTCGTGGTCTCCGTGCAGCTCGACCCGCCGCTCGGCGGCTCCGCCCGCGGGCTGATCGAGGTCTCGCAGGCGCTCAGTGAGGGCGGGATCAGGTTCGTCGACGTGAACGACAACGCGACGGCGCGGGCCGGCATGAGCTCGCTGATGGTCGCGGCGCGAATCGAGCGCGAGACGGGGCTCGAGACTGTCCCGCACCTGACGACGCGGGACTGGACGGTGCTCGGGCTCGAGTCGATGCTGCTCGGTGCCCACGCGGAGGGCGTCCGCAACGTGCTCGCGATCACCGGCGACCCGCCGGAGGTGGGCGACTACCCAGGCTCGCGCGGCGTCTACGAGGTCGACGCGATCGGCCTCACGCACCTGATCACGCGGCTGAACCGAGGCGAGGACTACAACGGCCGGCCGATCGACGCGCCGACGTCGTTCTTCACGGGCGTCGCGGTCAATCCAACCGCCGACGATCTCGAGGAGGAGGCGGAGCGGTTCCGGCGCAAGATCGACGCGGGCGCGAAGTACGCGCTGACGCAGATCCTCTTCGACCTCGACGTGCTCGACCGCTTCGCCGAGCTGCTCGGCGGAAGCTGGCCGGTACCGGTACTCGCGGGGATCTTCCCGCTGACGAGCCACCGGCTCGCGCTGCGCCTGCACAACGAGGTGCCGGGGATCGTCGTTCCGCAGGATCTGCAGGACGCGCTCGCCGATGCCGGCTCGGGCGCCGCCGCGCTCGGCTTCGAGCGCGCAAAGCGGCTCGTGCAGGAGGCGCGCGAGCGCTGCGCGGGCGCGTACATCGTGGCGCCGTACAAGCGCCCGGCGCGCGTGCTCGAGCTACTCGATTAGCAGCTACCGGTCGAGATCGGCCGCTTGGCGCGCTCGAGCGCGCGCTTGATCGGCGCCTCGGGGATCCCGTAGCCGTCCTTCGAGCCGATGCGCGCGGCGAAGATCGTCGCCTCCACCTCGCCGGCGGCGTTTACCGCGGGGCCGCCCGAGTTGCCGTGCCGGACGAGGCCCCTGAGCGCCGTCACCTCGCGCAGCGACCCTTCGACGAGCACGTCTGCGGTGTTGCCGATCCGCCCCGGCCGCGCGTCGAACGGGCCGTTCACGGGGAAGCCGAGGATCGCCACCGGATCGCCCTGGCGCGCGGCGACGAGCCGGAGGGCCTGTGCGCGGAGCACCGCGACGTGGAGGACGGCGACGTCCTGCTTGCGATCGACGACGAGCGCCCGGGCGACGTGGCCGTTGACGCGCACGTCCTTCGCCCCCTGAACGACGTGCGCCGCGGTGACCACGACGTGCGGCCGCGCCACCCAGCCGGAGCCTTCGACGCCGACGCCGCATTGGACGCCGGTGACGCGGACGACACTCGCGTGCGCCCTCCGCACCGACGCCGAGGCGAGGACGCGCCGGTCGGGCGGTGTCGACGGCGGCGCCGGGCCTGAGATCTGCGGGAACGGGTCGACGCGCGCGAGCGCGCGCAGGACGGTGCGCGGCGGCGCAAGGTCGTTGAGGCGGCGCAGGATGTGCGAGTCCTGGACCTCGCGGCGGAGCTTCATCTGCCCCGGGAGGAGCAAGAGCGCCGCGCCGGCGACCCAGGCGAGCGCCAGCCCGAGCGCGGCACCGGCGACCAGGCCGCCGGCCGAGTCGAGGAGGCGGAGCGGCGGGATCGCAGACAGGCCGCCGCGCGCGAACGACCCCGCGACGGCCGCCACCCACTGCAGCAGCGTGGCACCGACCAGCGCACCGACGAGCCCGGCGAGCGGCGTGTATGGCGAGTCCGACCCACCGTGGAGCAGGTGGGGCGCGACCCGCGCGCCGACGATCGCACCGGCGATCAAGCCGCCGAAGGAGAGCGCGGTGGCGACGAGCCCGCGGCGCAGTCCGGTAAGCGCGCCGAGCCCGGCGATCGCCAGCACGACCCAGTCAACCCGCGACATTCGGCTTTCTTGGCGGGTCCGGCGCGGATCCCTCCCCTGACGGCCGCTACACTGCGGCCCGCGCGGGGGCGTAGTTCAGTTGGTTAGAACGCCGGCCTGTCACGCCGGAGGTCGCGGGTTCGAGTCCCGTCGCTCCCGTTTTCTGGAGTGCCTGCAAGGCGGTCAGTTTCGTTGTCGCGACAGGCGAGAAAACGGCGATCGGAATCGATCGTTTGCTGCCCGCGACAGGAAACCGGTCGTAAGCGTGTCCCCTCCTCGCTAGGGACGAGCCCGTCAGGATCCGCGTCGGCAGAAACTCGGCGTGTCTTGGCAATGGCGAGGCGAGACGAGCGAGTCCTTCAAGTCGGTGCCGACGAGTAGGTACTGCTGACTGGACTGCGATGCGC
>JBKPRG010000055.1:0-5417 GCA_046765815.1 Actinomycetota bacterium | reverse complement strand
ATGCGGTTGGCGATGATGTCGCGCTGGATCTGGCGCGTGCCGCCGTAGACGCTCGCCGCGCGCGAGTACAGGTAGCGCTCATGCCAGAAGGCGCCGGCGCCGGCGTCGCCGAGGAGCTCGAGGGCTGTGGCGCACAGGGTCTGCTCGGCCTTTGCCATTAGCAGCTTGACACCCGAGCTCTCGGGGCCGACGGCGCCGCCGTTCAAGAACGCCGACATCGTCCGGGACGCGTGGTGGCGCAGCACCTCGATCTCGATGAGCGTCCGCGCCAGCTCTCCCCGCGCGCGCTCGTCCGCCAGGACGCCGGCCGCCGCGGCGTCGGCGACGAGCCGGTCGAGCCACGTTCGCAGCATCACTTGCCGCGGCAACGCGGCCGTCCCGCGCTCGTGTGAGACGACGTGCATGGCGATCTTCCAACCGTCGCCGCGGCCGCCGAGCATGTGGTCCTTAGGCACGACGACGTCGTCGAGGAAGAGCTCGCAGAACTCCGCGTGGCCGGTGATCTGCTCCATCGGCCGAACGTCGAGCCCCGGCGTCTCCATGTCCACGACGAACAGCGTGATGCCCTTGTGCTTCGGCAGCTCGGGATCCGTGCGCGCGAGCACACCGCACCAGCGCGCGAACTGACCCCACGAGATCCACGTCTTCTGCCCGTTCAGAATCCAGGAGTCGCCGGTCTCCGCGGCCGTCGTGCGCAGCGACGCGAGATCGGAGCCTGCCTCCGGCTCCGAGAACCCCTGCGCCCACAGCTCCGCCGCCGACAGGATCGGCCGGACGTAGCGCGTTCGCTGCTCGTCGGTCCCGAACGCGAGGATCGCCGGGCCGAGCACGTCGAGGCCGACGACCGACGGGAACTCGGGCGCGCCGGCCGCGGCCAGCTCCTGGTCGACGATGATCTGCTCCGACGTCGGGCGGCCGCCGCCGCCGAGCTCTGCCGGCCACGCGCGGCCGACGAAGCCGGCCTCGTAGCAGCGCGCCTGCCAGCGGCGGAGGAACGCCATCCGTTCGTCGAGGGCGTGGGGAATCTCCGACGCGGCGGGCACGTGCTCGGCGAGGAACGCCCGAACCTCTTCCTGCAGCTCGCGCTCCGTCGGCTCGAGCGCGAGCCTCACAAGCGCTTGAACGCGTCGGACCCGCCGCCCAGGATGATCGCCGCGAGCACGCCGGCCGTCGTGACGCCGACCATGATCAGGGAGATGCATGCGACAAGCGGGTAGATGCCGTTCTCGTAGTAGTCGTAGAGGATCGTGCCCATCACGTTGATTGTCGGGGCGCGAACGAGCAGCGACGCAGCGAACTCATGCGTCAGGAGCACGAACATCAGCGCGGCGGCCCCGCCGAACGCGGGACGCATGAGCGGGACGACGATCTGCAGGTTTGTCCGCAATGCGCCCGCGCCCGACACGCGAGCCGCCTCGGTGTACGACGAGCCGAGCGCCGCCATCGCACCGAGCTGCATCCGCGTGGCGAAGGGGATCATCAGCGTCACGTAGACGAGGATCAGAACCCACGGCGTGCCGTAGAGGACGAACGGCTTCGTCGTATACGTCATCAGGAACCCGACACCGAAGATGACGGCCGGGATGCTGAGCGGCATCGCGACGATGAAGTCGAGTAGCGGCGCGGCGATGCGGTGCTCGCGCCCGCGCCTGAGCAGGGTCGCTGCCACGAACCCTACGGGGAGCGTGATTGCCACCGCCACCAGCGACAGCCAGACGCTGTTCCAGATCGCCGATCCGACGCCCGACGCGTTCAGCACCGTCCGCCACGTTGCGATCGTGAGCCGGTTCAGGTGGACGTCGCCGCTCCAGAAGCGCGACAGCGACACGAACGCCAGAGCAAGGAGCGGCAGCACGCTTGCGAGCAGCCCGTAGAGGACGATCCACACCGCGGCGAGCTTCGATCCGGGGGCGGTCACGCGAAAGCCGCCTTTCCCGCCGTGCGTGACGAAGCGGGTGAGGTCGCCGAGCAGCAGCCTGTTCGCGAACAGGACGAGCACGCCGAGGACGAGCAGCGGCGAGCCGATCGCCGCGGCGAGGCCGTAGTCCGGCGGGATCTGCTGCGTGGCGAGGAACATGTCGGTCGTCAGCACGGAGATGTTGCGGGTGCGGCCGAGAAGGAGCGGTGCAGTGAACTGGCCGAGCCCGAGCAGCAGCGCGACGCCCGCGCCGTAGACGAGCGACGGGCGAAGCAGCGGCAAGATGACGCGGAAGAAGACGCCGGCGCGCGACGAGCCGGCCACCTGCGCCGCCTCGAGTAGTTCGCCGTTGATGTTCTCGAAGCCGGAGCTCACGAACAGATAGATGAAGGACGCGAGCGAAAGCCCGGTGATGATCACGATCCATTTGACGGTGTAGATGTCGAACGGCCCCTCGAACCGGTTGTCCCACCAGGGCAGCACCCGCAGCAACTGGTTGAGGTACCCGGGGTGGGGGGAGAGGAGGAACGCCCAGCCGAGAACGCTCGACACCGCGGGAATCACGATCGGCAGGATCGGGACGACGCGGAGGATGTTGAGCCGCGGCGGCAGTGAGTTCGCCGCCCAGGCGAGGCTCGTGCCGACGACGAGCGCGATCGCAAGCGAGCCCAACCCGAGCTCGATCGTCCAGCGGAGGGTCTGTCCCCAGCCCTCGCGGCTGTAGGCGTCGTGGTACGGCCTCGCGTGGTGCTTCAAGGCGAGGTACTGGAGCCGGACGAGCGGGACGATCGTCAGGTAGCCGAGAGCCCCGATGAAGGCGATCAGCCCTAGCCGCGTCGCTAGGCGGTCGAGCCTCAGCCTCGAACGTGCGAGAGGCGCCGCGACGGCGTCCGTCGCCATCAGGCGCCGACCGCCATCGCACGCCCGACACCCGAGACGAGCTGCTCGCCCTCGTTGTAGAACGCGAGATCGCGAGGGTTGAGGATTGCGACGACTCTCTGGCCGCGCTCCATCGTTCTCGGCCACGTGTCTCGCTGACCCGCCGGGACGCGCGTGAGGAGGTGCGTCGAGCCGACCGTGATCGCGACGTCGAGGTGCCGGCCGCCGAAGGCGACGTCCGTCACGGTCGCCGCGAACGACACGGCTCCCGCAGCGGCCAGGTCGGCCGCGGCAGGCACGAGATCGATGTCCTCCGGACGTGTGCGCGCAACGACTCGGTTGGACGTGGCGAAGGCATCGAGCTCGCCGCCGACCTGCACCCCCTCGACCCACCACGCACCGTCGTGCTGCTCGAAGACGAGCCGGTTGGCCATCCCGATGAACCCGGCCACGTACTCCGTGGCCGGTTCCTCGAAGATCTCGTCGGGCGTCGCGAGCTGCTCGAGCGCGCCCGCGCGCATGATCGCGAGCCGGTCTCCGAGCGCGAGCGCCTCGACCTGGTCGTGCGTGACGTAGACGGCCGTGAAGCCGAGACGTGCATGCAGCTCGTGAATCTCGGTCCGAACCTGGTCGCGCAGGCGTGCGTCGAGGTTCGAGAGCGGCTCGTCGAAGAGGACGAGCTGTGGGCGAGCCACGAGCCCGCGCGCGAGCGCGATTCGCTGCTGCTGCCCGCCCGAGAGCTGAGCGGGGTAGCGGTCGAGGAGCGGGCTCGTATCGACGAGAGCCGCGACCTGCTCGATCCATTCAGCCGCCTGCGCGCCCTTCATGCGCTGCGTCCGGAGCGGGTAGCCGATGTTCTTTCGGACGGTCATGTGGGGCCAGAGCGCGTACGACTGGAAGACCATCCCGATGTTGCGCTTGTTCGGCGGGACGTTCACGCTCCTCGCGGTGTCGAAGACGACGCGGTCCCCGAAGGCGATCGAGCCGGCGTCGGCCGTCTCGAGTCCCGCCATGCAGCGGAGCGTCGTCGTCTTGCCGCAACCGCTCGGCCCGAGGAGGACGAGGAACTCCCCCTCCTCGATCTCGAGGTCGAGGTCGTCGATCGCTGTCGTCGGGTTCTTGCCGCCGAAGTGCTTCGACAGGTTCTTGATGCTTACGTTCGCCACCGGCTGTCACCTCAGGGCAGTTGTTTGAACTGAGTTCAGGTTCGGAGCGACGATTCTCCCCGAAATCGGCGGCGAGCGCAAGGGTGCGAGGCTGCGTTCACGCGGCAGGCGCGAGCTCGGCGAACCTCGCGTCCGCGAGATCCGTGCGACAGCCGAGGATGGCCAGTTGCCGCGCGACGAAGAACCTCCCGACGTCGAGGAGATCGAGGGACCCGCCGGGCCGGTACCAGTGCCAGACGCTGTTGTACAGGCCGAGAACGGCGCGCGTCAGCAGCCGTGGGTCGCTCTCGGGGATCAGTCCCTGCTGCATGCCGCGGACGAGGAACGTGCCCCAGGCGAACTCGAGATCCCGCGTCTGGGAGCGCGCGCTCGCCCGTGCAGCTTCCTCGCGGGGCAGCGAGCGCGGGTTCGCGATCCTGCCGAACTCGGCGACGATGATTCTCTGCCGCAGTACCTGCTCCTCGTCGATCTCGAACGAGTCGACCAGGAGTGCGACCAGCGCCGCCGTCCAGTCGTCCTGTTCGGCGACGATCCGATCGAAGCGCGCGCGGTAATCGCCGATCGTCTGCGCCATGATCTCGAACAGGCAATGCTGCTTCGAGACGAAGTAGTGGTAGAGCGCCGTCGAGCCGATCTCGACCGCGGCGGCGACGTCGGCCCACTTCGTCTCCTCGTATCCGTCGCGCCCGAAGTAGTCGATGGCGACCCTGAGGATCTGCTCCTTCTTGACACCCGGCTTCTGACGCGGCGGCCTACGCCGCCTTCCCGGCACAGGCATTTGATTCGCTGCCATCACTGTCCCTTTCAGTTGCTTCAGTTGAATGGTGCACGGCCGGCCCGACGAGACGTCATCGACCGACGACCACCCCGGAGCGCGTGGCGTCGCGCGCCAGCGCCGCCAGCCGGATGACGGCGGGCGCGAGCACTCCGGCGTCCGAGCCGTTCTGTGGGTCGTTCAACCACCGCCGGTAGACGCCTTCGACGATGATCGCGATCTTCCAGTACGCGAACGCGACCCAGTAGCCGAGGCCGTCGACGTCGCGGCCCGACGCATGCGCGTATGCATCCTCGAGCGCCCTCGCATCCGGAAAGCCCTCCAGCGCGGCGACCGGCTGGCCGAAGAATCCGTCTGCGCTGCGCATCTCGTTCCAGTACGCGACCATCTGGCCGACGTCGGCGAGCGGGTCGCCCGCCGTGCACAGCTCCCAGTCGAGCACTGCTCTCACCGTGCCGTCGTCGCCCAGTACGAAGTTGTTCAGGTGATAGTCGCCGTGGAGCAGCACGACTTCCCGCTCCTCCGGCATCCTCGCCTCGAGCCAGGCCGCGACCTCATCGATGTCGGTGAGCTCGCGAGTCTTCGACGCGTCCCATTGCCGCCGCCAGCGCCGGAGCTGGCGGCTGATCAGGCTCTCGGGACGCCGGAAGTCGCCCAGGCCCGCGGCGTCGATGTCCAC
>JBKPRG010000054.1:0-10025 GCA_046765815.1 Actinomycetota bacterium | reverse complement strand
TCCTGTGGCAAGGACCGGGGCTGCACCTGCGGCACGGCCTAGCGAGACTTACGCCGCAGGCCCTGAGCGATCTTCGTCGCCGCGTCGCGCAGCTCGCGGGGTTGCTCGTCGTCCGCGCCGAGTGAAGTGAGGATCTGGATCGTGTCCGGCCGTGCCGAGCCGTTGCGCAGCGCGACGACGGCCAAGCGGCGCACCGCCTCGTTGCCGTCGCGCGTCAGCAGTTCGTGTAGGAGCGGCCGCACGTCGTTGACCACGCTCGGGTGATCGCGTGAGAGGAGTTCCAGCGCCAGCAGCGCGGAGCCGCGCACGGCCGGGCTGTCGTCGTCGAGGCCGCGCCGCAGCAGCTCGGTCTTCGCACGGAACCGGAACTGGCCGACGGCGCGAAAGGCGACTGCGCGCTCGCGGAAGTCCGCGGAGCGGGCCGACGCTTCGAGCTCGTCGTCCCACTGCGCGCGCAGCTGCGCCAGATCCCGCTCCTTGCCCTCGCCCGCGAGCGCGTCGGCCTGAACCGCCGCCTCTGCGAGCGTCACAGCTCTTCGACGGTGCGTGCGCCGGGGCCGATATAGCGGGCCGACGGCCGGATCAGCCGGCCGGTGCGCTTCTGCTCGAGGATGTGCGCCGACCAGCCGGCCACGCGCGCGCAGCCGAACATCGCGGGCGTCAGGTCGGCGGGAATCTCGGCGACGTCTAGCACAACCGCGGCCCAGTACTCGACGTTCGTCTCGAGCTGCCGGTCGGGTGACTTCTCGCGCAGAACCTTCAGCGCCGCCTCCTCGAGGGCGGCCGCGATCTCCACCCGCGGCGAGCCCAGCTCGATCGCGGTGCGCTTCAGCACCGTCGCGCGCGGGTCGTAGGCGCGGTAGACGCGGTGGCCGAAGCCCATGATGCGCTCGCCGCGGTCGAGCATCTCGCGGACGTACGCCTCCGGGTCGCCGTGCTGGGCGGCGCCGTCGATCATCGGCAGCACGCGCGCCGGTGCGCCGCCGTGCAGCGGGCCGGAGAGCGTCCCGACGGCCGACGACATGACGGCCGCGCAGTCGGCGCCGGTCGACGTCGCGATCCGCGCCGTAAACGTCGAGGCGTTGAGGCCGTGCTCGGCGGCGCTGATCCAGTAGGTGTCGATCGCCCTGACGTGCTTCGGATCGGCCTCGCCACGCCAGCGGATCAGGAACTGCGCCGCCGCGTTCTCGCCCTTCTTGACCTCGGAGTCGGGCACCGGCGCCTGCTTGCCGCGGGCCGCCTGCGCGACGATCGAGAGCGTCGCGGCGGAAAGCCGCGCGAGGTCGTCGCGCGCCTGAGCGGCGTCGATGTCGACGAGCTTCTGCAGCCCCCACTTCGGGCCGAGGCTGGCAAGCCCCGCCTGCAGGTCAGACGGCACCGAGCCACTCGGATCCTGTAGCTCGATCGGCTCCGGGAAGGGCAGCGGCGAGTTGATGTCCTCGTCGACGAGCAGACCCCAGACGTTCTCGAACGGATAGCGGCCAACGAGATCCTCGATGTCGATGCCGCGGTAGCGGAGGGAGCCTCCGTCCTTGTCCGGCTCGGCGATCTCGGTCTCGAAGGCGACGACGCCCTCGAGGCCCGGACGGAAGTCGCTTGTCGGCGCAGTCATCGGGCGGAACTGTACCCTCCGCCTCCGGAATGGCACACCCCGTGACCCTCATCCCGGGCGACGGCACCGGGCCGGAACTGACCGAGGCGACCCGCCGCGTGCTCGAGGCGACGGGCGTCGCGTTCGACTGGGATGTCCGGCAGGCGGGGGTCGACGTGATGGAAGAGGCCGGCACGCCGCTCCCCGAGGAGACGCTCGCGTCGGTCAAGACCAACAAGGTGGCGCTCAAAGGCCCGATCACGACGCCCATCGGCACCGGGTTCCGCTCGGTGAACGTCGCGCTGCGGCACGAGCTCGGCCTCTACGCGTGCCTCCGCCCGTGCAAGACCTACCCCGGCGTCCGGTCGCGCTACGACAACGTCGACCTGGTCATCGTGCGCGAGAACACCGAGGATCTCTATGCCGGCATCGAATACGAGGCGGGCACCGAGGAGGCGGAGCGCGTCATCGCCGACCTCAACGCGCTGCAGAAGAAGCAGATCGCGTCCGGCTCCGGCATCTCGGTGAAGCCGATCAGCCGCGAGGGCTCCGAGCGGATCATCCGCTTCGCGTTCGACTACGCGCGCGCCCACGGCCGCAAGCGCGTCTCGTGCGTGACGAAGGCGAACATCATGAAGTTCACCGACGGCCTCTTCCTCGACACCTTCCGCGGCGTCGCGAAGGACTACCCGGAGATCGAGGCGTGGGAGAACCTCGTCGATGCGATCTGCATGGGGCTCGTGCAGCGGCCGGAGGAGTTCGACGTGCTCGTACTCCCGAACCTCTACGGCGACATCGTCAGCGACCTGACTGCCGGACTCGTCGGTGGGCTCGGCGTCGCGCCCGGCGGCAACATCGGCACGGAGGCGGCGGTGTTCGAGGCGACGCACGGGTCGGCGCCGAAGTACAAGGGCCAGAACAAGGTCAACCCGACGGCGATGATCCTGTCCGGCAAGCTCATGCTCGAGCACCTGGGCGAGGAGGATGCGGCCGCGCGGCTCGAAGCCGCCGTCGCGACGGTGATCGCCGACGGCGAGCGCGTGACCTATGACATGAAGCCGTCCCGCGACGACCCGACTGCAGTCGGGACGAGCGAGTACGCGGACGCGATCATCGAGAAACTGGAGGCTTGAGGTGAGCGACAGGCGGAAGGTGACTGTTGTCGGTGCTGGAAACGTGGGAGCGACTTGCGCGCAGGTGCTCGCGCAGCGGGACTACGCGGACGTGGTGCTGACCGACATCAAGGAAGGCCTGCCGCAGGGGAAGGCGCTCGACATCAACCAGATGGGCGCGGTGCTCGGGTACGAGCCGAGCGTGACCGGCTCGAACGACTACGACGCGACGGCAGGGTCGGACGTGGTCGTGATCACCGCCGGTCTCCCCCGCTCGCCCGGCATGAGCCGCGACGACCTCGTGACGACGAACGAGAAGATCGTGAAGGACGTCACGGAGAAGGTCGTCGCGCAGAGCCCGGACGCGATCCTGATCGTCGTCTCGAACCCGCTCGACGCCATGTGCCACGTCGCGAAGAACGTCTCCGGCTTGCCCAAGGAGCGCGTCTTCGGCCAGGCAGGCATTCTCGACACAGCGCGGCTGCAGACGTTCATCGCGTGGGAGACGGGCTCGTCGGTCAAGGACGTGACCGCGGTCGTGCTCGGCGGCCACGGCGACCAGATGGTCTCGGTCATCTCCGGGACGACCGTCGGCGGCGTCCCGCTGCGCAAGCTCGTCGGCGAGCAGCGCATCGCGGAACTGGTGGAGCGGACTGCCAAGGGCGGCGGCGAGGTCGTGCAGCTGCTCGGCACGTCGGCCTGGTACGCACCCGGCGCGGCCGCGGCGCAGATGGTCGACTCGGTGGTGCTCGACGAGAAGCGCGTCCTGCCGTGCACGGCCTATCTGGAGGGCGAGTACGGCATCGACGGGCTCTACATGGGCGTGCCGGCGAAGCTCGGCTCGAAGGGCGTCGAGGGGATCCTCGAGGTCGAGCTCGACGATGCGGAGCGCGAGGCGCTCGGGAAGTCCGCCGACGCCGTGCGCGACGTCGTCGGCGTGCTGACCACGTAGCCGCTTAAAGGGTGCCAGGCACCTCTTGAGGTGCCTGGCACCAGTTAGAGCTAACGCGACCGCAACACGGCCTCCGTTACCTTCCCACCCCATGGATCTCGGTCTGCGCGGGAGGACGGCGATCGTCTGCGGCGCCTCGTCCGGGCTCGGGCTCGCCTCGGCGGAAGCGCTCTCCGACGAGGGCGCGAACGTCACGATGTTCGCCCGCCGGCGCGAGGAGCTGGAGCGCGAGTCGAACCGCCTCGGCGCGCTCGCCGTACGAGGTGACGTGACGAACGTCGGCGACCTCGAGCGGCTTGTCGACCGGACGCTGCAGGCGTTCGGCGGCATCGACATCCTCGTCTGGAACTCGGGCGGCCCGCCGTCCCACCCCGCCTCCGAGGTCAGCGACGACCAGGTCGAAACTGCGTTCGAGCTCTTGCTCCAGCCGGCCGTACGCCTCGTGCGCATGTGCCTGCCGCACATCAAGAAGAGCCCCGCCGGCCGGCTCATCTTCGTCACCTCCGGCGCCGTCAAGGAGCCGAGCCCGATTCTCGCGCTCACCAACATGTTCCGGCCCGGCCTGACCGGGTGGGCGAAGACGCTCGCGCGTGAGCTCGGCCCCGAGGGGATCACCGTCAACTGCGTCGCGCCCGGCCGCATCGACACGCCTCGCATGAACGAGCTCTACGGCGAAGGCGGGCCGCCTGCCGCCGAGCTCGAGCAGATTCCGGTGCGCCGGCTCGGGCGGCCGCAGGAGTTCGGCGACGTCGTCTGCTTCCTCGCCTCGGATCGCGCGTCTTACGTGACCGGGACGACGATCACGGTCGACGGCGGCATGTCCCGGACGTTGCTGTGAAACGCGCCGTCACCCCGAGTCGGCTGCTGATCGCCGGCCTCACGCTCGTCGCCGTGGTGCTCGCGCTGATGGTCCTCCCGTCGAACGAGTACGTCTTCCTGCCGGACCCGGCGCACCCGGTCGCGCCGCTCGTCACGGTGAAGGGCGGCCACGATCCCGAGCGCGGCGGCGTCTACTTCGTCGACGTGATCGTCAAGAAGGCGTCGCTGCTCGAGCGCCTGTTCGGCGGCCTGCACGAGGGCGCCGATCTCTACCCCGCGGGGGCGATCAACCCGCCCGGGGTGAACGACGCGCAACGCCGGCGCATCGACATCGAGGACATGCACCGCTCACAGGAGATCGCCGCAGCGGTCGCGCTGCGGACGGCCGGCAAGAAGGTCACGCTGCGCTCGACGGGCGCGCTCGTCGACGCGATCGACCCCACCCTGCCGGCGGCGGGGAAGCTCGAGCCCGACGACGTGATCGTCGCGATCGACGGCAAGCGGGTCACGAGCCCGAAGGACGTGTTCAAGACGATGGGTCGGGTCAAGGTCGGGCAGTCGGTGCGCATCACGATCAGGCGCGACAAGAAGACGCTGATCGAGCAGATGAAGACGGTCTCGTCGGGGCCGCCGACCAACCGTGCGATCGTCGGCGTCTCGATCGAGCCGGCGGTCGACATCAAGCTGCCGATCTCGGTGCGCATCGACGCCGGCAACGTCGGCGGCCCGTCTGCGGGCCTCGCCTTCGCCCTCGAGGTGCTCGAGGAGATGGGGCGCGACGTCGTCCACGGCCACAACATCGCGGCGACCGGCGAGATCCGCCCCGACGGCACGATCGGGTCGATCGGCGGCATCAAGCAGAAGACGATCGGTGCGCGCAAAGCAGGTGTGGACGCTTTCCTCGTGCCGGCTGGGGACAACGCGCGGGTTGCGCGGCAGCACGCGGACGGGCTTCGCATCATCCCTGTGGAGACGTTTCCACAGGCGTTGCGCGCCCTGGCGACACTCGGCCCGAACGCCTGAAATCGTCAGATTTCGGCGGTTTCGAAGAAGCCGGAAAATGCAGTGTTTTCCGTTCAGGCAAGCCTTCTTCCCTGCCGAAATCGGCCTTAGAGTCCGCTCGCTCCCCGCCCCTCACCACCGCCCGGAAGGACCCTCAATGGACCGCAAAGCCGCTCCTACGTGCCACGACTGCTATTTCCGCTGTCACGGCCTCTGTGCCATGACCCTGGAGCGGCCCTGTCCCACCTTCCGAGAAGCGAAATCGGCGCTGCAACCGCCGCGGCAACCGCGGCTCGTGCCGCTGATGCGACCCGCTGCGGCTTAGACGCGCGCCGGCAGCGCGGCCGCGAGGCGCGAGACGCCCTCGGCGATCTCGTCCGTCGAGACGAAGCTGAACGCCAGCCGCAGCGTGTCCGGCTCGCCGCCGAAGTCGGTGCCCGGTACGAACGTGACGCCGTTCTCCTCCGCGCGCGGCAGCAGTTCGCCGACGTCAACGCCGTCGAGCTCGAGCCACAGGAAGTAGCCGCCCTCCGGGCGTGACGTGCGCGCGTTCGGCAACTGCTCGTCGAGCGCGCCGATCATGGCGTCGCGCCGCATCCTGAGCAGGCCGACGACGCGCTCGAGATTCGGCTCGAAGTGGCCGCGCTCGATGAACTCGTGCACGGTCGCCTGGCCGAGCAGCACGGGCGTGATGTAGGTCGCGGTCGCAGTGGCCGCGATCTGCTGGGCCAGCTCGTCCGGCAGCACGAACCAGCCGACGCGCAGCCCGGGCGAGACCGTCTTCGAGAAGGAGGAGCTGTAGGCGATCGTGCCGTCGGAGAGCTCGTACAGCGACGGCAGCGCCTCGCCCTCGTACCGGACGAGGCCGTACGGGTCGTCCTCGAGCACCAGCAGGTCGTGCTCCCGCGCCAGCTCGACGACGCGGTTGCGGCGGTCGGCGCTCAGCGTGCGGCCGCTCGGGTTCTGGAACGTCGGAATGACATAGAGGAAGGCCGGCTTGTCGCCTTCCTGCAGTGCGGTCTCGAGCGCGTCGGGATCGAGGCCGTCGTCGTCGGTCGCGACGGGCACGATCTCAGCCCCGAGCTCGCGCAGGATCTTCAGCGGGCGGTCGTAGGTGGGCTGCTCGACGAGGACGCGCTTGCCGGGCGCGAGGCGCTGCGCGAGGAAGACGAAGCCCTGGAGCGAGCCGTTGGTCAGGAAGATGCGCGCCGGATCCACACCGTGCCGGGCCGCGAGCCAGTCGCGGAGCGGCCCATAGCCGGGCGAAGGGCCGTACGAGAGGATCGTCCGCCCGTCGCGCTGCAGCGCGGAGCGCGCGCACTCGGCGAGCTCGTCCACCGCGAGGCACTCCGGCGCCGGAACGCCGCGGGCGAAGGAGATCTGGGCCACGGCCGCAGACTAGACGAGGGGGTCGTCGTCGCCGGTGCGTTCCCAGACGCGCCTGGCCTTGCCCACTTCCTGCCGCGGCAGCGCGCCGGGCGGCAGGACGACTACGTCGGTGCGGACGCGCAGGCGGGCCTCGAGACGGCGGCGGATGTGCTCGGCGACGTCCGCAGGCTCCCCCGGCTCCGCGAGCTCGCAGCGCACCTCGAGGTTCGTGAGCGCCTGACGGCGGTCGAGCACGATCGCGTACTGGCCTCCGAGCGCGTCGTGCTCCAGGACCACGTCCTCGATCTCACTCGGAAAGACGTTGACCCCGCGCACGATCAGCATGTCGTCGACGCGGCCGGTGAAGCGCGCGATGCGTTGGTGGGTGCGTCCGCAAAGGCACGGGCCGTCGACGAAGCGGGTGACGTCGCCGGTGCGGTAGCGGAGGACGGGCAGCGCTTCCTTGGTCAGCGTCGTCAACACGAGCTCGCCGAGTGCGTCGGTCGGCTCGCCGGTCTCGGGATCGACGACCTCCGGCAGGAAGTGGTCGTCGAAGACGTGCAGCGCGCCTTTCCCTTCGCGGCACTCGGCGGCGACGCCGGGCCCCATCACCTCGGACAGGCCGTAGATGTCGCAGGCGTCGATCCCCCACGCCGACTCGAGCTTCTCGCGCATCGCCTCCGACCACGGCTCGGCGCCGAAGACGCCGTAGCGCAGGTCGATCGCTCGGCCCGCGGCGCGCTCGGCGAGCAGCAGCGCGAAGCTCGGCGTGCAGCAGAGGCCGGCGGCGCCGAGATCCTCGAGCAGCTGGAGCTGCAGGTCCGTGTTGCCGCCCGACGCCGGCACGACGGTCGCGCCGAGCCGCTCGCCGCCGTAGTGGAGGCCGAGCCCGCCGGTGAAGAGCCCGTAGCCGTAGGCGACGTGGAGCACGTCCTCCGCCGTGCCGCCGGCGGCGGCGATCGAGCGGGCGCAGACGTCCGCGAAGACGTCGATGTCGCCGCGCGTGTAGGCGACGATAGTCGGTTTGCCGCGCGTGCCCGACGAGGCGTGCACGCGGACCGTGTCCGCGAGCGGCATCTGGAGCAGGCCGAACGGATACCCGTCCCGGAGTTGCGCCTTCGTCGTGAACGGGAGCTCCGCGAGCGGCGCGTCTTGGTCGTGGCCGAGGCGCGTGAGGAGGGCGCGGAGACGCTCCTGCTGGACGGCGGCTCGCTGCTCCACGTCCTGGGCCTCCAGCTCCGGCTGGAACAGCACGGCGTCGAGCTTATGCCGCTCTTAGCCCGGATCGCAACAATGCGCGCATGACGACGAGGGTGCTCGTGGTCGACGACGATCCCGCCGTCCGCTCGGCGGTGTCGCGCGCGCTGCGCGTGGATTACGACGTCGACGAAGCGGTCGACGGCGCCGACGCGCTCGCGCGACACGCCGCCTCGCCCGCCGATGCGATCGTGCTCGACCTGCTCATGCCTGAGGTCGGCGGCCTCGACGTCTGCCGCTCGCTACGGCGCCGAGGCGACGGGGTGCCGGTGCTCGTGGTGACGGCGCGGGACGCCGTCTCTGATCGCGTCGAGGGGCTCGACGCGGGCGCCGACGACTACCTCGTCAAACCGTTCGCGATCGAAGAGCTGCGCGCCCGCGTGCGCGCGCTGCTACGGCGGACGGGGGGCGGCGACGGCGTCCTCCACTTCGGCGACGTGATGCTCGATCCGGCGACGCGCGAGGCTTCCCGGGGCGATCGCCGGATGCAGCTCACGCGCACCGAGTTCAACCTGCTCGAGCTCTTCATGCGCAACCCGCGGCAGGTGCTCACGCGGTCGCAGATCTACGAGCGCGTGTGGGGCTACGACTTCGGCGCGACGTCGAACGCGCTCTGGGTCTACATCGGCTACCTACGGCGGAAGCTCGAGGAGAGCGGCGAGTCGCGCATCCTGCAGACCGTGCGCGGCGTCGGCTACGCGCTCCGCGAGGAAGCATGAGCTTCCGGCAGCGGCTGATGCTGTACACGGCGGTTGCGATCGCCGTCACCGTCTCGGGGGCTTCGCTCGCGGTCTGGCTGATCGCGAAGCACGAGCTCTACGCGCAGCTCGATCAGACGCTCAGCTTCCAGGCGAACCAAACCGGTCCTTACGGGGGAAGGCTGACGGAGGTGATCCACCCCGACGGCGACGTGACCGGGCTGCCGCTGCCCGTTTCGCAGCGTGCCCAGGACGTCGCGGCCGGCAAGGCGCCCGGGTATTACGCCGACACGACGATCGCCGGTGTCGCGGTTCGCGAGCTCGTCGTCCCCACCGAGCCGGCAGGAGCGATCCTGACGATCGCGCCGCTGCACCCGACGAAGCACGCGCTCGCGCGAATCAGGTTCTGGATCCTGCTCGTGGGCGGCGCAGGCATCGGTCTGGCGGCCGCGCTGGCGGCGGCGGTCGCGACCGCGGCGCTGCGACCCGTCCGCCGGTTGACGACCGCAGCCGAGAACGTCGCCGCGACCGGGAGCCTGACGGAGCGGGTCGACGTGTCGGGCACCGACGAGCTCGGACGGCTCGCGACGCGGTTCAACGAGATGCTCGCGGGGCTGGAGGCGTCGGTCGGTGCCCAGCGGCGGCTCGTCGCGGATGCGTCGCACGAGCTGCGGACCCCGCTGACCGCCGCGCGGACGAACGTCGACCTCCTGCGCGAGGGGAAGCTCTCGGAGGAGGAGGCGCGGCACGCGCTCGAGGAGGCGTCGGTCGAACTGGCGGCGCTGACGAAGCTCGTCTCCGACCTGGTCGAGCTCGCGCGCGGCGTCGAACGGAAGCTCCGCATCGAAGAGGTTCAGCTCGACGATCTTGTCGCGGGCATCGTCGAGCGCACGCAAGTGCGATCGCCCCAGGTGCGGTTCGTGACCGCACTCTCGCCCACGCTCGTGCGCGCCGACCCGGTGCTGCTGGAGCGGGCGGTGTCGAACCTGCTCGACAACGCGGTCAAGTACAGCCCGGAGGGTGCGCCGGTCGAGGTGACGGTACGCGGCGGCGAGGTGATCGTCGCCGACCACGGCCCCGGCATTGCGCCGGAAGACTTGCCGCGGGTCTTCGACCGCTTCTACCGCGCGGCAGCGGCGCGGTCGAAGCCGGGCTCGGGCCTCGGGCTGGCGATCGTCCGCGAGGCGGCGGAGGCACACGGCGGCACCGCGAGCGCCGAGAGCACG
>JBKPRG010000053.1:0-3392 GCA_046765815.1 Actinomycetota bacterium | reverse complement strand
CGGGAAGCGGTGCAGCCGGAGGACCGTCACCTTCGCCGCGAACGCGCCGTACACCGCGCAGCCGAGCAGCGAATGCGCGAGCACGCGCGTGCTCGGATTGCGGAAGCCGAGCTTGAAGATGCAGTGGTAGGCGACCGGCAGGGTGAACACGAATGCGAGCCGTCCCGACCAGCGATGCACCGGGTTCACCCAGGCCGGCTTCGACCAGGGCAGCTTGCGGAAGATCCACGCCGCGGTGAAGAGCTGGAAACACGCGAGCGCCGCCGCGGCGGTCGCGAAGCCGGCCTTCAGGTGGATCGGGTCGGAGAAGAAAAGCCGGAAGTAGCCCTTCGACCGCGGCTCGTGATGGGCGAGAAGCCCCGCGGTCAGCGAGACGAGCGCGCCGGCCGTCGCCGAGACGAGCACCCACCGCCAGGACCGGGTGTTAGGCGAAGCGGAAGCTGTGGGCGCTGCGTGCAAACGGCGCTCCGTAATGCGATTGCAGCTTGGGCAGGGTCGTGTAGGTGATCACCGTCGCCTTTCCGGCATGCAGGAACACGAACTGCAGCGTCGCAACGACGGGGCTGCCGACGGCGAAGCGAGCGCGGTACGCGAGCCGCAACGACTTCCCGGCGGGCAGCTTCACGTAGCTCGACGCAACCGGTCCGACGACGATTCCCGCAGACTTGAGCTGCGCGACGGTTATCGCGCGCTGCGTCTGCAGGTCGCCGATCGCCGACACCTGCGTCACGTTCAGACCGGACGCGAACCGATTCGCGATCGTCACGCGGCCGACGTCGACGACGATTAGCTTGATCGCCTTCGAGCTGCGCGCCGCCTCGACATACGCGCGCAGGCCGGGCACTTGGCTCTCCTTGGCGAGCACCTCCGGCGTCAGCTGCGTGACGTCGATCCAGGCCGCGGGGGCGGCGATGCTGAAGCCGGCGGCGCGCACCTGGTGGGTCTTCCAGGTGGACGCGGCACCGGAGAGCGGCGCAACCGCCAATGCGAGCACGACGCATGCGAGCCAGCGCACGGCGCGAGTCTACGAGACCAACCGGATTTCTCCGGCGTTAGCGATGAGTTAGCGGCCCACGTAACAGTCTTACTCGTGACGACACTAAGACCTCGAGGAGCCGAGAGATGACCACCACCACGAACCTCAAAGAGCTGGCAACCCGCGAGAACGACGGCGTCGAGGTTTCCTTGTACTGGAACCCCGCCGGGAACGACGTCTTCGTGCTCGTCTGCGACGAGAAGACCGGTGATCACTTCGAGATCGAGGTCGGGAACCGGAGCGCGCTCGACGTCTTCAACCACCCGTACGCCTACGCCGCCTGACCTGACGAAAGCCGACGCTCGGACTCGAACCGAGGACCCCTTCATTACGAGTGAAGTGCTCTACCAGCTGAGCTACGTCGGCGGGGCGCGCGTAGTGTAGCCCGCGCCTACGCGGCCAGTTCCCGCGCGATTCGCACGAAAAGCGCCTCCAGCGCGAGCTGCGGCGCGAGGTTGAACTCCTCCAGCTCGCGCCACACTTCGCGCACCGCCTCGGCCGCCCGCTCCGCGCCGACGATGCGCTCGCGGGAGGCATCCGCGCGCAGCTCGGCCAGCCGATCCAGGTGGATCGCCGCCTCCTCCGCGCCGACCGCGACCGCGACGAGGTCGCGGTACCACGCTGCGAGCTCCTCTAGCTGAGCGAGAAGCTCCTCGCGCTCTGCGCCCCTCGCCGCGCGCCGCACGCGCTGCTCCGCATCGCGCGCGGACAGGTCGAGCTCCGCGATCTTCGCCTCCTCCACGCCACGGGCTTCAGAAGCTCGGGCCGCCGCGTTCTCGACGAGGACCGACGCAGCGTCCGCGGCCTCGAAACCCGGCGAGTACGGTGCGCGCGCCGCGCGGATCAGCGCCTCCCGCCGCGCCCTGGCCGCCGGGTCGAGCAGGCCCTCGAGCCGGTCGAGCCGCCCCGCCGCTAGCCGCGCCAGCGCCGCGCGCTCGTCCTCCCCCAGCTCGGGCACGCGCTTGTCCACCAGCTCGCGCACTGCCCGCTCCGACAGTCGCCGGAACGGCACGAGCTGGCAGCGAGACCGGATCGTCTCCGGGATCGGGCCAAGGTCGTCCGCGACCAGCACGATCACCGCGTACGACGGCGGCTCCTCGAGATCCTTGAGCAGCGCATCGGCCGCGTCCTCGTTCAAGAGCTGCGCGCGCTGAATCAGGTACACCCGGCGGTCGGCCTCGAACGGGCGCATGTGCAGGTCGCGCCGCAGCTCCCGGATCGCGTCGATGCGGATCATCTCGCCGAGCGCGTCGAGCTCGTACAGGTCGACGTGAAACTCGCGCTCGGTGCCGAGCAGCGTGCGCGCGAACGCGCGCGCCGTCTCGCGCTTACCGACTCCGGGCGGCCCGTGGAACAGATACGCGTGCGCCGGGCCTTCGCGGAGCGCCGCCTCGAGCAGGCGTGCCGCCTCGGCGTGCTCAGAGAAGCGAACGAGCGTGCTCACGAATCTCCTCCGCAATCTCGTCGGGTGGCCGGACGCCGTCGACGGCCACGATCCGATCGGGCTCGGCCGCCGCCAGGGCGCGATACGCGCGGTCGACGCGCCGCATGAAGTCCGCACCCGCACGCTCGATCCGATCGTGGTGCTCGCCGGCGCGCGCCAGCGCCTCCTCGGGATCGAGCAGCACGAGGAACGTCCGGTCGGGAAGCAGGCCGCCCGTCACGAGCAGGCTCAAGTCTCGCACGCGCCCCTCACCCAGCCCGCGGCCCGCGCCCTGGTAGGCGACGGAGGAGTCGAGGTAGCGGTCGCAGACGACGTCCTCGCCGCGCTCGAGCGCCGGCCGGATCACGGCGGCGACGTTCTCGGCGCGCGAGGCAGCGTAGAGCGCTGCCTCGGCCCACGGCGACATCTCGTCGCCGTGCAGGACGAGGTTGCGCACGGCCTCGGCGACGGGCGTCCCGCCCGGCTCACGCGTCGTCAGCACACTCCGGCCCTGCTCGCGGAGCCATTCGGCGAGCAGCCCGGCCTGGGTGCTCTTGCCCGACCAGTCGACGCCTTCAAAGGTCACGAACATGCGGGGGCTAATCTACGGCCTCGAATGCGGGCGGTCGTGACCGGGGGTGCGGGCTTCATCGGGTCGAATCTGGTCGACGCGCTGATCGAACGCGGCGACGAGGTGACGATCGTCGACAACTTCGCGACCGGCAAGCGCGACTTCCTGAACCCCGCCGCCGTGCTCCTCGAGCACGACATTCGCGAGCCGTTCGAGCTCGAGGCCGACGTCGTCTTCCACCTGGCCGCCCAGGCCGACGTGCAGACCTCGATGAAGCAGCCCGGGTACGACGCCGCGGTCAACGTCGCCGGCACTGCCAACGTGCTCGACGCGTCGCCCGGCGCGCAGATCATCTTCGCCTC
>JBKPRG010000052.1:0-7416 GCA_046765815.1 Actinomycetota bacterium | reverse complement strand
CCGAGGATCTGCTCGTCCGAGTAGCGGCGCCGGATCCCGGCCTGGAACTCGGCCAAAGCCTTCGGATCGATGCTTGCAACCGCGCGATACGGCTTCCTGGGCACAACAAGAATGGTAGAGCAGGTTGGTGGGAAAGCAAGTACGGGCTAGTCCGCTACGTTTCTGCGAATGCGCCCGCCGCTGCCGCTCGCGCTCGAGGCCGCCGCCGCCCGCTCCGCGGGGGCGCTTTCTCGCCTGGCCGGCCGCGGCGGCGGCACGACCCTCCCGGGGAAGCTGCTCTGGAAGCTGGATCCGGGCGCGATCGATCGCCTCGCCGGGCGCCTGCCGCAGGGCTCGGTGCTCGTCTCGGCGACCAACGGCAAGACGACGACGACGGCCATGGTGGCCGAGATCCTGCGCCCGCGTGTGCGCCTCGCCCACAACAGCTCGGGTGCAAACCTGGTCTCCGGTGTTGCCTCCACCCTCCTCCGCGCCGGCGACGCCGAGCTCGGCCTGTTCGAGGCCGACGAAGCGGCCCTGTCCGAGCTCGCGCGCCGGCTGAAGCCGCGCGCGCTGCTGCTCGGCAACCTCTTCCGCGACCAGCTCGACCGGTACGGCGAGCTCGAGCTCGTCGCAGCACGCTGGCGCGCCGCCGTGGGCAGCCTGCCGGAGGCGAGCCTCGTCGTCAACGGCGACGACCCGCAAGTGGGCGATCTCGGCCGCGACCGCCCCCACTCCCGCACGTTCGGGCTCGACGACCCGCGCCACGCGCGCGCCGAGCTGCAGCACGCGGCCGACTCGAAGTACTGCCTGCGCTGCGGCACGCCGTATGTGTTCACTGCGGCCTACCTCGGCCACCTCGGCGACTACCGCTGCCCGAACTGCGGCCACTCGCGGCCGCCGCTCGACGTCGTCGCACGCGAAATCGAGCTGCACGGCCTCGACGGCTCGAGCTTCTCTTTGAGCGCGCCGGAGGGGGAGACAACGGTCGAGCTGAGCCTGCCCGGCCTCTACAACGTTTACAACGCCCTCGGCGCCGCTTCGCTAGCGCTCGAGCTCGGCGTGCCGCTCGCCGAGGTCGTCGACGGCCTGCGCCGCTTCTCGGCCGCGTTCGGCCGCTTCGAGCGGATCCCGGTCGGCGATCGCCGGCTGCTGATGCTGCTGATCAAGAACCCGGTCGGTGCGAACGAGGCGGTGCGCACGATCGTCGACGCCGCCGCGCCGAAGCTCGCCGTCGTCGCCCTCAACGACGCGATCGCGGACGGTCGCGACGTCTCCTGGATCTGGGACGTCGACTTCGAGCCGCTCGTCGACAGCCTCGAGGCGCTCGTGGCGACCGGCTCCCGCGCCGCCGAGCTCGCCCTCCGGTTCGCCTACGCGGGCTTCCCGCGCGACCGCATCGAGGTCGTCCCTGAGCTCGAAGCCGCGCTCGACCGCGGTCTCGCCTTGACGCCGCCCGGCAGCGAGCTGACCCTCTTGCCGACCTACACCGCGATGCTCGCGCTGCGGCGCGTGGTCGCCGACCGCGGCCACGTCGCCGACTACTGGGCCGCATGAAGATCCGCGTCGGACACCTCTATCCGGACTACCTCAACATCTACGCGGATCGCGGGAACATCGCCGTGCTCGCGCAGCGAGCCGCCCGCCGCGGTCACGAGCTCGAGGTTTGGGCGATCGGCATGGGCGACGCGGTGCCGGTCGGCGAGATCGACCTCTACTACGTCGGCGGCGGCCAGGATCGCGAGCAGGCGCTCGTCGCGCACGATCTGACCGGCAAGGCCGAGCAGCTGCGCGAGGCGGTCGAGCGCGACGCTGCCTTCCTCGCCGTCTGCGGCGGCTACCAGCTGCTCGGCCGCTTCTATCGCGACGTCGCCGGGGAGGAGCTGCCCGGGATCGGGATCCTGCCGCTGCACACGGTCGCCGGCGGCCGGCGGCTGATCGGCGACGTGCTGCTCGACTGCGCATGGGCCGGCGAGGCGTTGGCCGGCTTCGAGAACCACGCGGGCCGCACGATGCTCGAGGAGGGTGCCGAGCCGCTCGGGCGCGTCGTCAGCGGCTTCGGCAACGACGGTGCCTCGGGCTTCGAGGGTTGCCGCTACCGGAACGTGTACGGCACGTACCTGCACGGGCCGCTCCTGCCGCGCAATCCGTGGTTCGCCGACCGCGTGCTCTCCGACGCGCTCGCGCATGCGGGCGCACCTGAGGCGCTCGAGCCCTTGCCGGATGAGCTCGAGCGCCAAGCGCACGCAGTGTCCGCCGACCGCGCCCGAGCGCGTGGCGGGCGCTTCTGAGCGGCCGACTGCATTACGTTTACGCACGTGACGACCCCCCTCCCCTCTGGCACGGTCACGTTCGTGTTCACGGACATCGAGGGCTCGACCAGGCTTCTGCAAGAGCTCGGCGACGAGTACGCCGATGTCTCCCGCGACCACCGGCGCATCATCCGCGAGGCGTTCGCCGCCCACGACGGCACGGAGATCGACACGCAGGGCGACAGCTTCTTCTTCTCGTTCCGCCGAGCGCGGGACGCCGTGGCGGGTGCAGTCGAGGCACAGCGGCGACTGTCGGCACACGGCTGGCCGCACGGCAAGGTCGTCCGCATCAGGATGGGCCTCCATACGGGCGAGCCGACCGTCGGCGACGAGGGCTATCTCGGGCTCGACGTCGTGCGCGCGGCGCGCATCTCGGCCGCGGGCCACGGGGGACAGATCCTCCTCTCGGAAACGACCCGCGCGCTTGTGGGTAACGACCTGCCGCAAGGCGTCGCCGTGCACGACCTCGGCGAGCAGAACCTGAAGGACATCCAGCACGAGCGTGTCTTCGAGCTGACGCTCGACGGCCGTCCGACGACCGTGCGGCCGCTGAAGACCCAGGCCAAGGACTCGCGCGTCGACGCGATGGCGAAGCGCTTCGAGGACCGCGTGACGAACTACGTGGAGCAGCAGCTGGAGGCCGCGTTCACGCGCGGCGAGGTGCCGAGCGCGCCCTACAAGCTCGCCGCGGGCGGGCTCGGGATCGCCCTTCTGTCGCTCCTCGTACTGCTGGTGTTCATCGCCGCGATCGTGCTCGTCGTGAAGCTGCTCTTCTAACGCCGCGGCGGGAACGGCCCTGCCGCCGTCGCGCCGCCGTCGAGCACGAGGCTCTGGCCACTGATGTACGACGACCGGTCCGACGCGCGGAAGACCGCCGCCTCGGCCACCTCGTCCGGCGTGCCCGGGCGGCCCATCGGGATCCAGTCGAGCTCCGCATGCGCCTGCGCGGCCTGGGCGACCGGCGTCGCGATCGGACCGCAGCTGAGGACGTTCATCCGGATGCCCTCGCGGCTGTACTCGGCGGCGACCGATCTCGCGAGGCTCGCCAGGCCGGCCTTCGCGGCCCCGTACGCGGCTTGCGTCGGGTTGGCCGCAACGCCCGTGATCGACCCGACGCTGACGATCGTCCCGCCGCCGTGCTCGAGGAACTCACGCAGCGCCGCCCGGACCGCGCGTGCGACCCAGCGCAGGGTGAGCTCGAACGTGAGATCCCAGTCCTCGTCGCTCATCTCGTGGAGCAAGGACGGCTCGACGAACGCCAGCTGTCCCCCGACGACCGTGACGAGTACGTCGAGGCTCTGGAGCTCCCGGGTCGCATCGGTCACGAGCCGCTCCACGTCGGCGGCCGAGCGGACGTCGCCCGTGAACGCGACACCGTTGATCTCGCGGGCCGCTTCCTCCGCGCGCTGACGATCGGCATCGGCAACAGCGACCTGCGCGCCCGCGGCTGCGAATGCGCGCGTGATTGCGCGCCCAATGCCGCCGCCTCCGCCCCCGATGATGAGCGCGGTCTTGCCCTGGAGCGCGCTCACCGCGCCCAGAGCGCGCCGAGGTACACGGCCGGATCGCCCGGCTGCCAGCGCGCCAGGAAGCGCTTGATCGGCGGGTGCACGATCACGTCGCCGAGCTCGTCGCTCGAAAACAGCCGCGCGCCCTTGACGGCCGCGTCGCGCGTTTCGACGTCGTGCAGCGACCGATGCGAGAGGTCGGCCGCAAAGATCACGTGCACGACGTGCTTGCGCGCGAGCGTGTTCTTCGGTGCGATCGAGTCGACGAGCGCAACCGGACCCTCGAACTGCACGTCGGCCTCGATGCCGAGCTCCTCGCGCAGCTCCCGCCGCAGCGCTTCGATCAGCGTCTCGCCGCTCCCGACGCCGCCGCCCGGGAGCAGCCAGTACTCCTTGCCGGGCTTCTCCTGGCGGCACAAGAGAACGCGCCCCTGCCAGCGCAAGATCGCGGAGACGCGGATGCGGGGCTCCATCAATGGCGTGACGAGCCGAAGCCGCGCGCGCCCCGCTCGCTCTCCGGCAGCTCGTCGACCTCGACGAGCTCGACTTCGGGGATGGGAAGGATCACGAGCTGCGCGATGCGCATGCCGGCCTCGACCGTGAACGGCTCTGCCCGATCCGTGTTCAGGAGCGTCACCCGCAGCTCGCCGCGGTAGCCCGAGTCGATCAGCCCAGGCGTGTTGACGATCGAGATGCCGTGGCGCGAGGCGAGACCGGAGCGCGGCTGAACGAACCCGGCGTATCCCTCCGGGATCGCGACTGCGAGCCCCGTCGGCACGAGCGCGCGCTCGCCGGGCGCCAGCTCGACGCGTTCGCACGACGTCAGGTCGAGGCCGGCGTCGCCCGCGTAGGCCCGGTCCGGCACGACCGCATCCGGACGCAGCCTGCGAATGAGCAGCTCGATCAGGCGCTCTCCCGCTGCGTCCGAGTCGGGTCTGCGATCAGGAACGGCGCGAAGCGTGGCAGGTCGCGCCGCGGAAGGCGCGCGATCACGAGGACGCCGCTCTCCGTGTCCTGGCGCTCCTCGATCGGCGTGCCGAGCGCGTAGAGCTCCGACAGCTTGCCGCCCTGATCGTAGGGGACCAGGAGGCGCACGCGTTCCCAGCGGTCGTCGAATCGCCGCGCGAGGTCGGCACGCAACTCCTCGAGACCCTCGCCCGTAAGCGCGGACACCTGTGGCGAGCCCGGGAAGCGATTCGCGAGCCGCCGCCGTGCAAGCGGATCGACGCGGTCGATCTTGTTGAGCACGACCTCGACCGGCAGCTGAGCGGCCCCGATCTCGTGCAGCACGTCGTCGACCGCCTCGCGCTGGCGGTCCTGCTCCTCGTCGCTCGCCGCTGCATCGATCACGTGCAGGATCAGATCCGCGACCAGTGTCTCCTCGAGCGTCGAGGCGAAGCCCTCGACCAGTTGGTGCGGCAGGCGCCGGATGAAGCCGACGGTGTCGGTGACGAGGTAGCGCCGGCCGTCGTGCGCGAAGCCGCGCGTCGTCGGGTCGAGCGTGTGGAAGAGCTGGTTCTCGACCGACACGTGGGCGCCGGTGAGCATGTTGAGCAGCGTGGACTTGCCGACGTTCGTGTAGCCGGCGAGGGCGATCGTCGGCGTCTCCGTGCGCCGGCGCTCCTTGCGCCGGGTCGCGCGCTGGCGCTCGAGCTCTTTCAGCCGCCGCCGCAGCTGCGAGATGCGGCGGCGTGCGAGCCGGCGGTCGGTCTCGAGCTGCGACTCGCCGGGGCCGCGTGTCCCGACGCCGCCGCCGAGGCGCTCCAGGTGCTGCCACATGCCTCGCATCCGCGGCAGGTTGTACTCGAGCTGCGCGAGCTCCACCTGGAGCTTCCCTTCGGCCGAGACAGCATGCTGGGCGAAGATGTCCAGGATCAGCTGCGTGCGGTCGACCACGCGCGCACTGAGCGCGTTCTCGAGGTATCGCTGCTGCGCCGGGTCGAGCTCGTCGTCGACGATCACACTCTCCGCCCCGGAGTCGGCGAACCGCGACTTCAGCTCCTCCAGCTTGCCCTTGCCGACGTACGTCCGCTGCGCGGGCCGGGCTCGCCGCTGCACGACCGCGCCGACCGGTTCGACACCGGCCGTGCGGGCAAGCTCCTTGACCTCGGCGAGCTCGTCGTCGGCGTCCAGACCCTGAGCCAGAACGGCGAGAACGAACCCGCGCTCGGGCTCCGGCGAACCTGGGATCATCGGGCCAAGTATGGCACTCGCAGACCGCGCTCTCGCCCTCGTGAACATCCCGTCCGAGTCCCGGAACGAAGCCGCCGTGACGAGGTACATCGAGGAGAACGTGCCGCTCGGCCTCGCGTTCTCCGACGGGGAGTCTCTGCTCTACGCGAAGCGGACGGGGAAGCCGCTCGTGCTGCTCGCCGGGCACACCGACACGGTGCCGGCGCAGGACAACCTCCCGGGCCGGATCGAGGATGGGGCCGTCTTCGGCCTCGGCGCGAGCGACATGAAGGGCGGGCTCGCGGTGATGATCGAGCTCGCCCACTGGGCGGCCGACGCCGAGCTCGCCCATGACCTGGCGCTGCTCTTCTTCCCGCGCGAGGAGCTGGGGCCGACCGAGAACCCGCTGCCCGGCGTCTTCGCCCAGGCGCCGCTGGTCGACGAGGCTCAGCTGGTGATCTGTCTCGAGCCGACCGACAACACGCTGCAGCTCGGCTGCCTCGGCAACCTCGCTGCGCGCGTGACGTTCGAGGGCGTCTCGGCTCACTCGGCGCGTCCGTGGCTCGGCGTGAACGCGATCAAGGTCGCGTTTGAGGGCCTGCGGCCGGTGCTCGACGCAGAGCCGCGTGAGGTTGACGTCGACGGGCTCGTCTTCCGGGAGGTGATCTCGGTCACGCAGATTCAGGGCGGGATTGCCTCGAACGTGATCCCGGCGCGCGTCGACGCGACCCTCAACTTCCGCTACGCGCCCGACCGGTCGCCTGAAGACGCCGAGTCCGCGGTGCGCGAGCTCGCCGGCCGCGACGTCGAGATCCTCGCCAACTCGCCGCCGGCACATGTCGCGCTCGGCTCACCGGCGGTCGAGGCGCTGCGCGCGGCGGGCGGCTTCGAGGTGCAACCAAAGCAGGCGTGGACGAACGTCGCCGACTTCGCCGTGCGCGGCCTCGACGCCGTCAATCTCGGCCCCGGCGGAACCAGGTACGCGCATGCGGCCGACGAACGAGTCGAGATCACCGAGCTCGAGCGGACCTACGAGGCGCTGCAGCGGTATCTGGCCGGTACCGTCTGAGCGTGGCCGTGCAGCTCTCCCCCGTCCTCGCCGAACTGGCGCAGTACCCGTTCGCGCGGCTCGACGACTGGAAGCTCGAGGCGTCTGCCCGCGGGATCGAGCTGATCGACTTCGGCATGGGCGATCCTCGCGAGGTCACGCCCGCGTTCATCCGCGAGGCGCTCCTCGACTCGGTCGACGAGGTGTCGTCGTACCCGCGCGCGCCGGGCCTCCCGGAGCTGCGGGCGGCGATCGCGGGCTGGATCGACCGGCGCTTCGATGTCGCCGTCGATCCCGACGCGGAGATCGTGCCCACGCTCGGCTCGAAGGAGGCGATCTTCTCGTTCGCGCAGGTCGGTCTCGGCGAAAAGCGACTCGTCGCGATTCCCGAGCCGGC
>JBKPRG010000051.1:0-4885 GCA_046765815.1 Actinomycetota bacterium | reverse complement strand
GGCGAGCTGCTCTGCGTTCGCGAGGACGTCGGCCGGCACAACGCGTTCGACAAGGTCGTCGGCTGGGCGTTCGCACAGGGCCTGCTGCCGCTCGAGCGGGCGATCGTCTGCGTGAGCGGCCGGCTCTCGTTCGAGCTCGTTCAGAAAGCCGCGCTCGCCGGCTGCCCGTTCCTGGTCGGCGTCGGCGCGCCGTCGAGCCTCGCCGTCGAGCTCGCCGAGGCGCAGGGGATCACGCTCTGCGGATTCGCGCGCGGCGGCCGGCTCAATGTCTACGCGCACGCCGAGCGAATTGCCTAGCACTCCCGAGAGGAGCGCCGCTCGCGGCGTCCGTGCGGCCGAGCAGGGCAGCTCACGAGCGGCGCATCCAGTAGCGACGTCGAGGAACACTCGACGCCACACTTGTTCAACGCCGGTCGTGGTCACCAGGTTTCGGGTCTTCAAACGTCCGGTAGGCGAACGCTGTGAGTCCAGACGAGGAGGAGACATGGCGAGGGAGACGCTGGCAGGCAAGCGCATCGCGATCATCGCTACGGACATGGTCGAGCAGGTGGAGCTCGTCGAGCCGCGCAAAGCGCTCGAGGCGGCAGGCGCGACGACCGAGCTGATTTCGATGAAGCCCGGGGAGATCCAGGGCTTCAACCATTACGACAAGGCGGACAAGCACACGGTCGACAAGACCGCCGAGGAGGTCGACGCGGCCGACTACGACGGGCTGCTGATCCCGGGCGGCGTCGGAAACCCGGACACGATGCGGATGGACGAGAACCTCGTGCAGCTCACGCGCGCCTTCTTCGAACAAGGGAAGCCTGTGGCCGCGATCTGCCACGGGCCCTGGATGCTCGTGGAGGCCGGCGTGGTGCGCGACCGGAGGGTGACGTCGTGGCCGTCGCTGCAGACCGACATCCGGAACGCCGGCGGAACCTGGGTCGACCGGGAGGTCGTCGTCGACCAGGGTCTCGTCACCAGCCGCAAGCCGGACGACATCCCGGCCTTCAACAAGAAGATGGTCGAGGAGTTCGCCGAAGGGAAGCACGCCGAGCAGAAGGCGAAGACCGCGTCGTAGGATCGTCCCACATGGACGGGCTGGTCGAGCATCGCCATCCGTCGCTCGACCGGGCGCTCGAGCTGCTCGCCGCCGTACGCGCGGAGGGGGAGAGCCGCTCGCTCGCGCTCGCGATCTGCGTCGTTGACGCCGGCGGGCACGCGATCGCGAGCGCGCGGATGGACGGCGCGGCCCTCGGAGCGCTGCAGTTGGCGGCGGGCAAGGCCTACACCGCCGTTCTCTGGGGCACATCGAGCGGCTACTTCATGCAGAGCACGCAGCCCGGCGGCGAGGACTGGGGGTTCAACTTCACCGATCCGCGCGTCGTGGTCTACGCCGGCGGTGTGCCGCTCTACGCGGACGGCGCGCTCGTCGGCGGCCTGGGCGCGAGCGGCGGGACGGCAGCGCAGGACGAGGAATGCGTCACCGCGGCGGCCCGCGCCCTCGGCTTCGTGACTGATTGACGATTCAATCAGAATTCCGATCCGGAATTGACTGACGAATCAATCGAGTCGTAATCGGCGGTTACCGCCGTTTGACGTCGCAATTTCTGGTTAGATCTCGCTCCAGTATTTGCCGGGGGCTCACCACCGGCGAAGACACGGGGCGGCCTCGCTGCGGTGGGTCGCCCCGTGTAACGCAGGAGCCGCGTCTGGGTCGAAGTCGGCATGACACTCACCGATCTGCTCCACGAGGCGGCGGAAACCCATCACGCCGTCTACCGCATCACCGACGGCGACGACCCGGACTGGGCGTCGTGGTACGCCGACTGGCTGTTGGAGCTCTCCGAGTTGCCGCAGCTGCTCGACCGCAAGCCGGTCCGGTCGCATCTCGTGCATGCACTCGTCCAGCTCGACCGCGACTACACCGCTGCCGGCCCGTCCGAACGGTGGGAGGAGTGGTACGCGGCGCGGCTGCCCGAGCTCGCTTGACGCGGCAGCCGGCCGCGTGAGATAAGTCTCGACACCTGAATCGGGTCTCAGGTTCAACGCGGAAAGGGGAGACATGTCGAGGCTGCACCGGCTCATCGTCACGCTCGCGACCGTCGCGGTGATCGGGGGAGTCGCTGCCTCCGCGGCCTCCGCGGCAACCGTCGGCACCACGTTCCCGGCCGGCTTCCCGACGATCGTCGATGCGTCGCTGAGCGTCCCGGTGATCGGCTTCGGCGGCGCCGGTCTGGTGCAGCGCACGCCGGTGATCTTCCTGCACGGCAACAACGACACGCCGTTCCCGACGGTTTGCAACCCCTACGGCGACGTCCACGCGATCGCGCAGTACCTCGCCGACCACGGCTACGCCCTGAGCGAGCTCTGGGGGCTCGGCTATCAGGGCGACCAGTGCGACACGATCCTCTCGCCGACGAACAAGTCCGGTTACGCGCACTCGACCGTCGCGAACATCCCGGACCTGGACCGGTTCGTCGACGCGGTGCTCGCCTACACCGGCGCCAAGCGCGTCGACATCGTCGGGCACAGCCTCGGCGTCACGCTCGCCCGCGCGTGGATGAAGCGCGAGCACAAAGGACACCTCGTGCGCCGGCTCGTCGCGATCGATGGGCCGAACCACGGCATCATCGACTGCTCGCCGTCGCCGTTGAACTACTTCCAGCTCGCCGCGTTCGGCGGCTTCACGCCCGACAGCGCGATCTGCCAGGAGTACGGGTCGGCCGACTCGGCCTTCCTGAGCTGGCTCAACCACGGGCAGGAGACGACGGGACCGACGAAGTGGCTCGTGATCCGCAACCTCGGCCCGGATTTCGTCTACACGTCGGCGCAGGACGGGTTCTTCCCCGCCGTCCCGGCCGAGGACCGCCTCGGCCGCCCGCACGACTTCAGCGACAGCGCCTCGCTCGTCGGCGCCGAGGCGGTCGACCTCACGGGGCAGGGCGCCTACGACCCGTTCCTGGGCACGGCCCACCTGGGGATCGTCAACTCGCCGCAGACGTGGGCGGCGGTGCTGAGCTTCTTGACGGGTTAGTCGTCGCGGGGCCCGGCGACGTAGTTCGCGTGCAGCACGTGCAGCGCGTCGGCGAGGTCGGGTGACGTCAGCGCGCGCTTGTGCAAGTAGCCGACGGCTCCGACCTCGTCGGCGCGTGCGACGTCGGCGTACTCGTCGGAGCCGGTGTAGATGACCACGTGCTGCTCCGCATCGCGCTGGTGGATCGCGCGCGTCGCCTCGATGCCGTCGCGGCCCGGCATGCCGATGTCCATCAGCACGAGGTCCGGCGACCGCTCCGCGACGACCTGCACCGCCTCGTCGCCGTCGCGCGCCACGCCCACGACGGCGAAGCGGCCGTCGCGCTGGAGCAGCTCCTCGACGAGGGCGGCGAGCTTCTCGTCGTCCTCGCAGATCACGATGCTGATCGATGCCTGCACGGGGGCGGAGCCTGCCACAACGATCCTTAGGATGCGGCAGTGATCGTCGACGGCCACAACGACCTCGTGCTCCACCGGTGGCGGGGCGAGGAGACGAAGCACATGGACCTCGAAGCGGCGCGGGACGGCGGCTTCGCCGGCGGCTTCTTCGCGCTCTACGTCCCGTCGCCGGGCGTCCCCGATCCCACCGAGGTGCCGTACGCGCTGCCGCTGCCGGATCCGATCCCCCATGAGGAGGCGGCGCGAATCGCCGGCGAGCTCTACGCGTGCCTTTGCGAATTGCCCGTCACGATCGCGACGTCGGCCGCCGACTTCCGCGAAGGCGCCGTGGCTGCGATCGCGCATCTGGAGGGCGCCGAGGCGATCGCGCCCGACCTCTCCAACCTCGACGAGTGGTACGAGCGCGGGCTGCGCTCGATCGGGATCACGTGGTCGCGTTCGAATGCCTTCGCGCACGGCGTCCCGTTCGAGTTTCCCGCGTCACCCGACACCGGCGACGGGCTCACCGCAGCCGGTCGCGAGCTCGTGAGCGCGTGCAACCGGCTCGGGATCCTCGTCGACCTCTCGCATCTGAACTGGGCCGGCTTCTGGGACGTGGCGCGGCTGTCGGAGGCGCCGCTCGTCGCGACGCATTCAAACGCGCACGCGCTCTGCCCGGCGTCGCGCAACCTCACCGACGAACAGCTGCGCGCGATCGCCGCCTCGGGCGGCATCGTCGGCGTCAACTTCGCCGTCACGTTCCTGCGCGAGGACGGCAGCCAGGTTCCCGAGACGCCGATCGGCGAGATCGTCCGCCACGTCGACTACCTCGTCGAGCTGATGGGCGTCGACCACGTCGGGTTCGGCTCCGACTTCGACGGCGCCGTCGTGCCCGCGGAGCTGGGCGGTGCGGCCGGCTTCCCGAAGCTCGTGTCGGCGCTGCGCGACGCGGGCTACGACGACGAGGCGGTTGCCAAGATCACGCACCGCAACTGGTTGCGCGTGCTCGCTGCGACCTGGAACTAGGAAGGGCGGCGCGCGATGAAGCCGCGGGAGCGGAAACGCATCACGACGACGCCGTCCTGGTTGAGGACCTCGTGTGAGCCGAAGATTGTTCCGCGGCCCGACGTCGTCGAAGACGGCTGCAGGTCGGTGATCGTCGTCCGCCCGCGCAGCAAGTCGCCCGGTCGGACGGGAGCGAGCCAGCGCAGTTCCTCGACGCCGGGCGAGCCGAGCGAGGCCGTGCCCTCGAGCACGCCGCGGACGAACATGCCCATGTAGATCGCCGCGGTGTGCCAGCCGCTCGCGATCAGCCCGCCGAACGGGCTCTCGCGCGCGGCCTCGGGATCGAGGTGGAACGGCTGCGGGTCGAATTTCTTGGCGAACTCGACGATCTCGTCCTCTGTCACGGCGACCGGGCCGAGCTCGGCCACCTCGCCGACCTGGAAATCCTCCCAATAGCGCATGGAAGAGACGCTACCGGGCACCA